>JBIIYT010000372.1:0-2917 GCA_044346675.1 Rhodoferax sp.
TAGCCCAGATGTAGAACTCGAGCTGTCTTGCTCGGACTGCGCCACCGTAACCCACTCACCCACAGGCAGCAGCAGCGTGCTAGACGTGTTGCTGGTTTGCAGCGCTCCCGTGCGGCCAGACTGCTGGGCCGAAATTTCTAGCTCCACCCGGTCTCCACCATGCCAGCGTGGGGTTGCCACAAAGCCTGTGTGGGCCTCCAGCATGACAGTGCCTTGGGTGATAAACAGTGCGCCGTTGCGAACGTAGGTTTGCATCAGACGCAGTGGTGTACTGCTGCCCAGGTTCACGCGCGTGCTGCGCCCGTTGAGTACCAAGGCGTACTGGGTGGTGTTGTTACTTTGGCGCGATTGGCGTTGCTCCACTTGCAGTTGCCCGTGGCTTGCAATCGAGCTTCCTTGGATAGACCCACTGGGGGTCCTAACCTGCACCCCAGCGCGCTGCTTGTCCTCGCGCTGCAGCTGGCGCACTTCGATTTGCACGTTGCGCTGGGGTAGGTCTGTTGCGGATATACCTGCACTTGTTCCTGAATTGATAGTTGGTTGTGAATAGGCCGTAAGCGCTAGCGGCATGAAGAGCATCAAAATACCAAGTGTGCGGGGCATCATGTTGAGTCTCCTCAGGTGGCGGGCTTGGTTTTGCCCAAGTGACCCAGTGGCAAGGTGCTGCTAGCCTTGACCTCGCCCAGCGAAAAGCTGGTGTGCAGGTCTTTTACATTGGGCAGGTTAATGAGCACGTCGCGGGCAAACTGGCTAAAGGTGTTCAGGTCGCGGCTGACGACTTGCAACTCAAAGGTGCCCGTGCCGCTGATGTAGTGGCAGCTCACCACCTCGGGTATGGCGCGTATGGCTTCTTCCAGGCCGCGCAGCACGTCGCCGGCGTTGCGGTCGGCGTCTAGTCGCACAAAGGCCAGCACGCCCAAGCCAATCTTGTGGCGGTCTATCTCGGCGCGGTAGCCTTTGATAAAGCCCGCCGCCTCCAGCGCTTTCACCCGCCGCCAGCAGGGGGCCGCGCTTAAGCCCACGCGGGTGCTGAGGTCGGCATTGCTCAGGCGGCCGTCGTCTTGCAAGGCGTGGAGTATGGCTAGGTCAAATTTGTCGAGTGTTTCCATAAATGGCACTTTTTAAGCAAGACTCTTTCAAATGTTACCGGATATTGGGCAAATAAAGCAAAGACAATTCAGGGCGGCAAGCATACACTTTGCAGCACTCAGGAAACAAAAATATGAATGCCCCCCTCACCAACGAACAGTCTGCCCAGTTGCGCAAAGCGCTAGATACCGTAACGCTAGAAGACAAATATGCGTTGAACTACGGCCACGCTTTCATGAGCGGGGTGCAGGCCTTGGTGAAGCTGCCCATGCTGCAACGCGTGCGCGACTTGGCGGTGGGCAAAAACACCGCAGGCTTTGTGAGCGGCTACCGCGGCTCGCCCTTGGGCGGCTACGACCAAATGCTGGCGAAGGCTGAAAAATACCTGCAAGCCCACCATGTCGTGTTTCAACCCGGCGTGAACGAAGAACTGGCAGCAACCGCCGTCTGGGGTACGCAGCAGCTGGGCTATGCCCCGGTGGGCAGCAACAAATACGATGGGGTATTTGGCATTTGGTACGGCAAGGGCCCGGGGGTAGACCGCTGCTCTGACGTGTTCAAACACGCCAACATGGCGGGCACCACCGAGTGGGGCGGCGTGATAGCGGTGGCGGGGGACGACCATATCTCCAAAAGCTCTACCGCCGCGCACCAAAGCGACCATATTTTCAAGGCCTGCGGCACACCCGTGTTCTTCCCTGCCAATGTGCAAGAGATACTGGATCTGGGCATCCACGCCTTCGCCATGAGCCGTTTCTCGGGTATCTGGGCGGGCATGAAGACCATACAGGAGATTGTGGAGTCCAGCGCCACCGTGATGATTGACCCGGATAGGGTGCAGATCAAAATCCCTACCGATTTCACTATTCCTCCCGGCGGCCTGCATATTCGCTGGCCCGATGCACCGCTGGAGCAAGAAGCCCGGCTGTTTGACTACAAGTGGTACGCCGCGCTGGCCTATATCCGCGCCAACCGGCTGAACTACAACGTGATTGAAGGCCCCAATGACCGCTTCGGCATCATGGCCAGCGGCAAAGCCTTTAACGACACCCGCCAAGCCCTGCTCGATTTGGGGTTGGACGACGCTACTTGTCGTCGCTTAGGCATTCGCCTGCACAAAGTGAGCGTGGTGTGGCCGCTAGAGGCTCAGCTCACCCGCGAATTTGCCACCGGGCTGCAAGAGATTTTGGTGGTGGAAGAAAAGCGCCAGGTTATTGAATACCAGCTCAAAGAAGAGCTGTACAACTGGCGCTCTGACGTGCGCCCCACGGTGCTGGGCAAGTTCAACGAGGTAGAAACCGAAGACCATTTTGGTGCCGGTGGTGAGTGGTCTATGCCCAATCCGACGGCCAATACGCTGCTGCGGGCCAATGCCGATTTATCGCCCGCCATCATTGCCCGCGCCATTGCCAAGCGCATCAAAAAGCTGGGCGTGGACAGCGACACCGCCGCGCGTATCACGGCGCAGCTGGAAATTTTGGAAGCCAAAGAGCGCGCCATGCAGGTGGTAGAAATTGCGGCGGCCAAGACCGAGCGCCTGCCCTGGTTTTGCTCGGGCTGCCCGCACAACACCTCTACCCGCGTACCCGAGGGCTCGCGTGCGCTGGGCGGCATTGGCTGCCACTACATGGCCACCTGGATGGACCGGGCCACCATCGGCTTTACCCAAATGGGCGGCGAAGGCGTGCCGTGGGTGGGGCAGCAGCCCTTTAGCCACGACACGCACATGTTTGCCAACCTGGGCGACGGCACTTACTTCCACAGTGGCCTCTTGGCAGTGCGCCAAAGCATTGCGGCGGGGGTGAACATCACCTACAAGATCTTGTAC
>JBIIYT010000374.1:0-2913 GCA_044346675.1 Rhodoferax sp.
TACGCAACTGGGGCAAGCAAGCCCTGGCTTACAGCGGCACGGTGCTGGCCATTTTTGTGGCCTGCCTTGCCGTGTGGCTTACCTTGCGCTCGGCACGGTTTGTGTTGCAAGTGCTGGGCTCCGAAGGTATGGAGGCCATGACCCGCATGCTCGGCTTCTTGCTCATCTGCGTGGGTGTGCAGTTCATCGGCTCGGGCATTCGCACCTTTGTGGGTGGGTTTTAATGTTCTTGCTTCAGCGCAACTATCTTTTTAAGCTGTTACTGGGCTGAAGTAGCCATCCAGCGCCAACGCAGCAAACCCATAGCCAGCGCAAGATGCACCAAGGCAGCAGCAATGGACAAGCCACCATGCGCCAACCAGGGCAGCGCTAGGCCCACAAGCGGTGTAGCCCCAGCAGCCCCTAGAAACCACGGCACCAACCCATAGAGCACCAGCATTAGTACAAAGAAGGCAAGCAAGGGTCGACGTGCTTTGGGGTTAAACGCAAAGAATAAAGCCAAGGCGCAGTCTCGGGCCATCAGCACTACAGCAGTTAGCGGATGCAAGGCAAAATTCTGTGCCAGCCCCCAGCGTGAAACATCTGTTGGGTACATTGAAAATGCAGTCAATAAGGCGAACGGGACCGCCAGAGCCAAGGTGGTAGGCCATCGGGGCAACAGCATTACTGCGGAGCGCCACTGGCCACTGCTACAGCGGGTGACCACCCGCTGCCACATGGGCCGCTGCTGTGGCTCTGTCAGCAGAGCAAAGTAGGTAAGTACGGCGCAAGAAAGCACGCCAAACACTCCCAAGGCTGGCAAGTAGTAGTCACTAGCAAAACCCGCTAAATAGCCAGTCGTCACTAGGGCCAAAGCAGCCCAGCCCCATGGCCACTGGCGCACAGACAATACTTCAGCCATAGACCGCCAAGCCGCACACAGTGCGCAACTCGCAAACAGGGCTATGGAGGCAAGTGCAAAGTCAAACGGATCAAACGAAACGCCCCACCATGTAAAACCTTGCCCTTTAAACATGCCAACAACCGGCCCCACACCCCAGAGCAACACCACTGCCACTGTCCATACGCCGCTGCGCCGAGAAAACCTCCCACCCACTTTGGCCAATTGCAGGTTGACTGAAATGAGCAAGCTCTGCAAAAAGACACCCGTTAAGACTGCGCCCAGTACTACACGCAAAACCACCTCGGGCGATTCAATAAGCAATGCACTTGGCACGGCGACCAACAAACACAACGCACCTCCGTACCAGCCGTAGGCGGTAGACCCCGCGAGCTTGCCCCAGGTCATGGTCCAAGGCTGCATGGCGCACATACGCTGCTGGTCCCAAGTGCGATCGGTAATCTCATCCATCACACTGGCACCGGCTGCCAGAGTAGCCATGCCACCTACCAATACCGCAAACAAAACGCTACCTGCCAGCGCCAAGGGGTGCGCGGGAAACTGCTGGGCAGACAAATAGACTGCGGCAAAGCATGCGGCCAGCAGCAGCGGCATCAATACGACCCGCGTGGATGAAAACTGCAGCCAGAGCTGGCGACGAAATTCTGGATTCATGGTTGTGCCCCCACGGGACTTTGGCTCGCTCGATCAGCAGCAAGCGACTTAAGGTAGGACTGCTGAAGGTTTTCGGTCATAGGCGCAATGCTGATGAGACGGTGCCCAGCCGCCACGCATGCGCTCACCAATGCGGCTTGGGCAAGCGCATCACCGCTTAAACCAATTTCAACTGAGTGAGCATCTACGCGCTCAACACGCACCTTGGTTTGCTCACTTAACCACGGCAGTATGGAACTAGCAAGCTCAATGAACTCTAGGCGCAGCAAACGTTCAGCAGCATTGCCAGTTCCTGTAGCAGGGCCATTGCCGGCAAGTGCGTGCCCCAATGGGCGATGCTCCAACACACGGCCATGGTTGAGCGCCAGCATGTGGGTGCTGTACTCATCTAATTCGGCCAATATATGACTAGACACCAGCAAGCTCATGCCCTGCGCTTGTAGGGCTAAAAAAACTTGGGCAAGCCCTGTGCGCGCCTCTGGGTCTAAACCACTTGCAGGCTCATCTAGTAGCAAAACCTTGGGTGAGTGAATGATTGCTTGGCCAATAGCCAAGCGCTGGCGCTGCCCGCGTGAAAGCGCACTGGCAAGGCTTTGCAACTTGTCGCTCAAACCCAAGCGCTGTGCGGTGGTCTTTACCGCATGGGCAACCGCAGCCATTGGCAAGCCTTGCGAGCATGCCGCGTACTCTAAACCCTGCGCCACCGTCAGATCGCTATATAGGCCAAAGTTATCAGACAGATAGCCCATGAGCCGATGTACCTCGCGTGGGTGCTCGTGCACGTCGTAGCCCGCCACACGCACCGTGCCAGACAGTGGAGTCTCCAGTGCTGCAATGCAGCGCAACAAAGTAGTCTTCCCAGCCCCATTGGGCCCCACCAAGGCAGTAACACTGCCCGGCGCAATGGATAGACTGACCCGGTCCAAGGCCCTAAAACCTGGATACTCAAAAGTAAGGTTGGTGACTTCAATAATGGGTTTACTCACAGAGCCTCCTTTGTGCGGTGCTTGGTGGCGCCATTCAATGGGCCAAGGTATCGGCAATGCGCTGCGCGCAAGCTTGGGCTTGCTTTGCGTCGCGCGCCTCCACCATCACGCGCACCAAGGGCTCGGTGCCGCTGGCGCGAATGAGCACGCGCCCGGTATCGCCCAGCTCGTTTTCCACGCTGTGCGTGGCTTCAGTCATAGCGGCGTTGGCCTTCCAGTCTTGCCCGGGTTTGAGGCGCACGTTAATGAGCACTTGGGGGAAGAGCGTTACATCGGAGAGCAACTCGGTCAAGGTAAGCCCACTGCGCATACAGGCTTGCAGCACTTGCAGTGCCGATACCAAGCCGTCGCCCGTGGTGTGTTTGTCCAGCG
>JBIIYT010000373.1:0-2913 GCA_044346675.1 Rhodoferax sp.
GCTGCGCACCACCAGTTGGGGGCAGGCTTGGCGCCACTGTTGAATGCGCTCCAAGTTTCTTTCACCGCTAGCTGGGCGCTTCATGCGCTTGAGCACATCGGGGTGGCTATGCTGCAAAGGTACATCCAAATACGGCAAGACTTTGCCGGTTGCCATCAACGGAATAATCTCGTCCACGCTGGGGTAGGGGTACACATAGTGCAAGCGGACCCATGCGCCAAAGGGTTCCGCCAGTTCACCCAAGGACTGCACCAACTCCAGCATGCGGGTTTTAACGGGCTTGCCATCCCAAAATCCGGTTCGGTATTTCACATCCACACCATAGGCGGAAGTGTCTTGACTAATCACCAGCAGCTCTTTCACGCCACCCTCAAACAATGCGCGCGCCTCGGTCAGCACATCACCTATCGGGCGCGACACCAAATCGCCGCGCATGCTGGGGATGATGCAAAAGGTGCAGCGGTGGTTGCAACCTTCGCTGATCTTGAGGTAGGCATAGTGCCGTGGTGTGAGCTTGATACCCGCCACGCCAAAGGCATTGGGCACCAAATCCACAAAGGGGTCGTGCGGCTTGGGCAAATTCAAGTGCACGGCGTCCATCACCTCTTGCGTGGCGTGGGGGCCAGTGACCGCAAGCACCTTGGGGTGCATTTTGCGCACGAGGTTTTCGCCATTGTCCGCCGACTTGGCACCCAAGCAGCCCGTCACAATCACGCGGCCATTCTCGGCCAAGGCCTCACCGATGGTGTCCAGGCTTTCTTTGACCGCATCGTCAATAAAGCCACAGGTGTTGACGATGACCAAGTCCGCACCCTGGAAGGTCTTAGAGGTCTGGTAGCCCTCGGCGCTGAGTTGGGTGAGGATCAGTTCAGAATCCGTCAGGGCCTTAGGGCAGCCTAGACTGACGAAACCCACTTTGGGTGGCTGTTGAACTGTTTGATTGGGGGAGATAACTTCACTCATGGGTGCATTGTCCCAGCATTCGCAGCTGAAACGAGGTTCGCAACTACCGTTTCAGGCCAAAAGTGCCCAAAAACTGTTCGGTTTGTTTCTGCATTTGCTCCTGCATGAGCTGAAATGGGTTGGCACCGACCGCCCCTTTTAAGAGCGGCGCTTGCAAGTCCATCAGCGCCTGCATGTTTTTCTCTAGGTAGCCGCCCATCATGCCCTGCATGGTGTGGCCGTAAAAGCGAATGATGTTGGAGAGCACCGGCGCGGTAAACATGGGCGAGCCACCGGCCTCTTCTTCCAAAATAATTTGCAGCAGGATATTGCGCGTCAAATCCTCAGCCGTCTTGGCATCTAGCACCTTGAAAGGCGCGCTATCCATGACCAAGCGTTTGATCTCGGCCAGCGTGATGTAGCTCGACGTAGCCGTATCGTACAAACGCCGATTGGGGTATTTTTTGATGACGCGCTCAGAGGCATCAGTGGCTTGGGGTGGCTTTTTTTGCATAGGTAAGCGGCTTGACGCGCAGGCCGTAAATGTGTTGCGCTGCAATACATTTTAGGGAATGTCAATTTGCTGAGACCCTAGGTTTACCCTAGCTGCAAAGACGAAAGAAGATTTGGTAGGCGCAATTGGACTCGAACCAACGACCCCCACCATGTCAAGGTGGTGCTCTAACCAGCTGAGCTATGCGCCTAAATCGAAGCCTTGGAGTATAGCAGCAAACCAATTCGCCCGCCCCTACTCCCAATCCAAATCGCAAACGGCATAGGCCATAATTGACGTTTACGTAAACGTCAATTTAGTCAAGCAAAGGGGATACATCATGGAAATCGCAGGCAAAGTATTCATCGTCACCGGTGGCGCATCGGGCTTGGGCGAAGGCACGGCCCGCATGTTGACCAACAAAGGCGGCGTGGTGGTGATTGCCGACATGCAGGCCGACAAAGGCGAGCAAATAGCCAAAGAGATTGGCGGCGCATTCGTGCAGTGCGATGTGAGCAATGAGGCGCAGGCCGAAGCCGTGGTGGCCAAGGCGGTGTCCTTAGGCAAATTGATGGGCTTGGTGAACTGCGCAGGCATTGCCCCTGCGGAAAAAACGGTGGGAAAAAATGGCGCGCACGGCTTGAGTCTTTTCACCAAGTGCATTACCGTCAACTTGGTGGGCAGCTTCAACATGATTCGCTTGGCCGCTGAAGCCATGAGCAAAAATGAGCCCGAGTCCACAGGCGAGCGCGGAGTGATGATCTCTACCGCCTCGGTAGCCGCGTATGACGGCCAAATGGGCCAAGCGGCCTACAGCGCATCCAAAGGCGGCATCGTGGGCATGACGCTACCCATTGCGCGGGATTTGGCGCGCAACGGCATTCGCAATATGACCATAGCCCCGGGAATTTTTGGCACTCCGATGATGTTTAGCTTTAGCCAAGAGGTGCAAGACGCACTGGCTGCGGCAGTGCCGTTTCCTTCGCGCCTAGGCACGCCACAAGACTACGCCAAACTGGCGCTGCACATTTTTGAGAATGACATGCTCAATGGCGAAGTCATTCGGCTGGACGGTGCCATCCGGCTGGCACCAAAGTAAGCCAAGCGCCCATTCAGCCCTACACGCCAAACCCGTCGTCCGCCGATATCACCGCGCCGTTGATAAAGTGACTTTGATCGGAGCACAGCATGACGATGACAGCATCCAAGTCCTGAGGCTGGCCTATGCGCTTGCGGGGCATGGTTTGTACGAGTTTTTTACCAGCCTCAGTGTGCCAATGGTGCTGATTGATCTCGGTTTCAAAGTAGCCCGGGCACAGCGCATTGACGTTGATGCCGAACTTGCCCCACTCCAAGGCCATGGCCTTAGTCATTTGAATGATGGCTGCCTTGCTCATGCAGTACACACCAATTTGCGGCAGCACCCGCAAACCGGCCATGGATGCCACGTTGATGATGCGCCCGCCGGTAAAGCTGCC
>JBIIYT010000375.1:0-2909 GCA_044346675.1 Rhodoferax sp.
ATGGAACGCGATCAAGCCACCAAGTTTGTCAATGACCTGCTGCGGCTGATGGTCAGCCGCAATGGCAGCGATCTGTTTATTACTTCGGAGTTTCCTCCCGCAATCAAAGTCGACGGCAAGCTCACCAAAGTGTCACCTCAGCCCCTGACCGGAGTA
The DNA here is from genome assembly GCA_044346675.1 of Rhodoferax sp. Lineage (GTDB taxonomy): Bacteria > Pseudomonadota > Gammaproteobacteria > Burkholderiales > Burkholderiaceae_C > Allorhodoferax. The sequence continues at coordinate 157 of JBIIYT010000375.1, forward strand.
CACACCATGGCTCTTGCGCGCTCTATCATGAGCGACAAACAGCTCGCCGAGTTCGAACGCACCAAGGAAGGTAACTTTGCCATCTCGCCTACGGGCTTGGGGCGCTTTCGGGTGAATACGTTTGTGCAACAAGGCAAAGTGGGCATGGTGATTCGCGTCATACCCAGCGTACTGCCCACCATCGATGGACTAGGCATTCCGCAAGTGCTCAAAGACATTTGCTTGGCCAAACGTGGACTGTGCATCATGGTGGGGGCCACGGGGTCGGGCAAATCCACTACGCTGGCAGCCATGGTGGACTGGCGCAATGAAAACTCCTTTGGCCACATCATTACCGTAGAAGACCCGGTCGAGTTTGTGCACCCTCACAAAAACTGCGTGATCACCCAGCGCGAGGTAGGGTTGGACACCGACAGCTGGGGCGCTGCACTCAAGAACACGCTGCGTCAAGCACCTGACGTGATCTTGATGGGCGAGATTCGCGACCGCGAAACCATGGAGCATGCCGTTGCATTTGCCGAGACAGGGCATTTGTGCCTGGCCACCCTGCACGCCAACAGCGCCAACCAAGCGCTGGACCGCATCATTAACTTTTTCCCCGATGAGCGTCGCGCGCAGCTGCTAATGGACCTCTCTCTCAACCTCAAGGCCATGGTGTCACAGCGCCTGATCCCCAAACAAGATGGCAAGGGCCGTATGGCGGCCATTGAAATCATGATCAACTCTCCCCTCATCTCCGACATGATTTTCAAAGGCGATGTGGGCGACATCAAAGAGATCATGAAAAAGAGCCGCAACATTGGCATGCAGACCTTTGATCAAGCGCTGTTTGACCTGTACGAGTCCAACTCCATTACCTACGAGGATGCGCTGCGCAACGCCGACTCCGTGAACGACTTGCGCCTGCAAATCAAACTCAGCAGCGAGCGTGGCCGCTCTAACGACTTGAGCGCCGGAACTGAAAATTTTTCTATCGTATAGCGCATGAATACCAACACGCCACCCAGCATCAAACCCAAAACTTACGAAGCTAAAGCGCCACTTTCGGTCGCCTTTTTGGGTCTGGGCGTCATGGGCTACCCCATGGCTGGGCATCTGGCCAGCGCGGGTCATCAGGTCTGTGTATACAACCGCACTGCTTCCAAATCAGTAGCATGGTGCGCTGAATATGCAAGCGTACCTAGCGCATTAGGCCCCCACTCCCATGCCCCCGCACCGCGCCAAGCAGTGCAGCATGCGGACATCGTATTTTGCTGTGTGGGCAATGACGACGATCTGCGCGCAGTAGCGCTTGGCGCAGACTTGGGGCACGGCACACGCGGCACCGATGGGGCATTTGCGGGCATGAAACCCGGCGCGATTTTTGTGGATCACACCACCGCCTCTGCCGATGTAGCGCGCGAGCTGCACAGCGCGGCACGCCAGCTAGGATTGCACTTTATCGATGCCCCGGTCTCTGGCGGTCAAGCGGGTGCCCAAAACGGCATGCTCACCGTGATGTGTGGCGGCGACGCACAGCCCTTTGATACCGCACGATCAGTGGCTATGGCCTTTTCTCGGGCATTCACCCGAATGGGCGAGGCCGGGTCAGGGCAGTTGACCAAGATGGTGAATCAAATTTGCATCGCCGGACTGGTCCAAGGTTTGGCAGAAGCCATCGCGTTTGGGCAGAAAGCCGGGCTCGACATGAACCAAGTGCTGGAAGTGATTGGTAAAGGCGCAGCCCAAAGCTGGCAAATGGACAACCGCGGCAAAACCATGGTGGCCGACCACTTTGACTTCGGCTTTGCTGTGGACTGGATGCGCAAAGATCTAGGACTGGTGCTCGACGAGGCCAAGCGCAATGGCGCGCGCTTACCCGTAACCGCCTTGGTAGACCAGTTCTACGGTGACGTACAACACATGGGGGGCCAGCGCTGGGACACCTCCAGCCTCATCAAACGACTGAAGTAACACCCCGCGCCGGGCGCTCAGGGGCTACTTCTTGGAGTTTGTCCAGACGGTGGTGCCTGTGGCAGCATGCGTGCCAATTCATCTTCGCTGATGATTTCCAGCATACGCACCACTTTTTGCGCGCCCGTTACCCCGCGCACCAGCTCGGTGGCCCGATCCGCTTCACGCTTGGTCACGCGGCCCAGCATGTAGACCGTTCCGCGCTCGGTCACGATCTTGAACGCGCTGGCCACCAAGTCTTTGTCGTCGACCAAAGCCGCCCTGGCGCGTCCGGTCACCAAAGTGTCAGATGAGCGTTGGCTGAATGTGGAATTTCCCAAAACTGCCAACTCATTCACCACGTTGCGCACGTTGTCCACCCGCGAGACAATTTGCTCCACCAACTGCTTGTCTTGGGCATTGGGCACCTCACCGGTCAGCAGTACCTGACGGTTGTAACTGGTCACGTTGACATGCGCACGGCTACCGAGGCTGTCGCGAATGCGGTTGGACGCCCGTATTTCTATGCCTTCATCTTCGAGCTGGGTTCCCGAAGTGCGCCTGTCGGTGGCCACCTGAGTTCCCACCACGACGCCACCCCCCATCACCAAAGGTATGAGAGGCACGCAGCCACTCAAGGCCACCAAATTGCATGCAATCAACGCACTCAATGCGCTTGTTTTAAAAGCCAATTTCATGTTGTTGTTTCCTGATCACCCAAGAGCTGGGCATCCACCGCATCGCAAATGCAATGCAGGGCCAAAATGTGCACCTCTTGCACCCGCGCGGTACGCTCGTGGGGTACGCAAATATGCACGTCG
>JBIIYT010000376.1:0-2908 GCA_044346675.1 Rhodoferax sp.
CCGGCCCCAAGGTGACGGCAGAGATTGCCGCCGCACGCGGCGTGCCCGAGGGGGTGGACTGCGTATCGCCCGCATCGCACAGCGCGTTTTCCACACCCATTGAGATGATGCAGTTTATTGACCGGCTTCGCACGCTCTCTGGTGGAAAGCCCACCGGCATGAAGCTGTGCATAGGCCACCCATGGGAGTGGTTTGCCATGGTGAAGGCCATGCTGGCCACCGGCATTACGCCTGACTTTATTGTGGTGGATGGGGCAGAGGGCGGCACGGGTGCGGCACCTATGGAATTTACCGACCATGTGGGCTCACCGCTGCAAGAGGGGCTCTTGTTGGTGCACAACACGCTGCGCGGGGTGGGCCTGCGTGAGCGCATCAAAATAGGGGCTGCGGGCAAGGTGGTGAGCGCGTTTGACATCACCCGCCTGATGGCGCTGGGTGCCGACTGGTGCAACAGCGCGCGCGGTTTTATGTTTGCCCTGGGCTGCATTCAGGCCCAGCACTGCCACACTGGCCAGTGCCCTACGGGCGTGACCACACAAGACCCGCTGCGCCAACAGTCATTAGTGGTGGCGGATAAAGCAACGCGGGTGTTTAACTTTCACCAAGAGACCTTGCACGCGCTCAAAGAGTTGGTACAGGCAGCCGGTGTGATGCACCCCAAAGACATTACCGCGCACCACATCGTGCGGCGCAATACCGACCACAAAGTGCGCTCGCTGGCGCAGCTCATCCTGACGCAAATGACGAATGGCTGTTTACTGCAAAGCGACTTGGCCAGCTTGCCGCTGATTTACCGGCAGAGCTGGGCGCTGGCGCGGGCGGAAAGTTTTGCTATAGCGCGGTAAGCACAGTTGCCCCCTGCGCTAGCAGCCTTTTTTGCATGCAGAGTACGGCGTGGTCTTTGCTGAGCAGGTGGGCTTGGTGGGCTACGGCCAGGTCGATGAACTTTTGGTCGTCGGGGTCTTTGCAGGTGACGCTGGCTTTGGGTGCTACGTCTACCCAGCGCGCCAGCGTGTCCATGTGCGCTAACACTTCGACTGCGCTGCGCTGGTAATACTGCATGCGTGCCACGATCTTGGGGTAGGCCAGCACGCGCTCCAGCTCCTCGCGCATGGGGGGGGTGGCAATCCATTGCAAAGTGCCAGACTGCAGGCCTTCGCGCAGCGGAAGTGCCAGCGCATCGGCAAACACAAACAAGTCCAACACAATGTTGGTATCCACCACGCACAGCGTGGCTGGCTCTGGCGGCGACGCTGCCGGGCCTTGCACCTGTACCACTAGGCTTTAGGCTCTGCGGGCTTGGCCATGCGGCCTGCCACCATGTCGAACTTGAACAGGCGGCACTCTATGGGGCCGTTCCACAGCGGCACGCGGCGTGATTCTTTAAGGCGCATCTTGCCGGGAAGCTTCAGGTCGGGCGTGAGCATCCATGCGGTCCAGCCAGAATAGTTTTTCTTCCAGTGGCTGGCCAGTTGGCTGAAGAACTCGCCGCCGTCTTCGGTGTGCGCCAGCTCCCTCGCCCCGAAGCGGGGCACCGGTTCGTCGTCTTCATAACCGCCACCCTGCTCACCTTGCACCCCTTGCGATGCGCGCCCGGCCCCTGACCGTGTAGCGGCCACCCCACCTACGTCAATACGTTCCCCATACGGAGGGTTCAGCAGCATCACGCCGCCGCCTTCAATAGGCGGCATGCGCTGCAGTGCGTCACCACCCCTAAAGTCAATCACATCGGCCACGCCTGCCCGCTGCGCGTTGCGCTGGGCAAAGTCCACCATGCGGTGCGACACATCGCTGCCGTAGATCAAGGCCGTCTGGCCCGGCTCGGGTTTCACCACGGCCTCAGCGGCCTCTTTTTTCATGGCAGACCACAACTGCGGCTGAAAGGGCAAATACTTCTCAAACGCAAAATGTCGCAAAGAGCCTGCAGGGATGTTGCAAGCAATCTGCGCCGCTTCAATGGCAATGGTGCCGCTGCCACAGCAGGGGTCGTACAGGGGCTGCAAGTCATCATCGCCAGAGGCCCAGCCGCTAGCGGCAATCATGGCGGCGGCCAAGGTTTCCTTCAGCGGGGCGTCGCCTTTATCTTCGCGCCAACCGCGCTTGAACAGCGGCTCGCCCGAGGTATCGATGTACAGCGAGCAGCTGTCGGTGGTGAGATGCACATAGATGCGCACATCGGGCCACTGGGTGTTGACGTCGGGGCGCACGCCACCGGCTTTCTCACGAAAACGGTCGCACACCGCGTCTTTGATTTTCAGGCCCGCAAAGTTCAAAGAGGTGAGTGGGCTGTGCTGCGCCGTTACCTCTACCTTGATGCTTTGGCGCGGCGTAAACCAGCGCTCCCATGCCACCTCGCACGCAGCGCGGTACAGGTCTTGCTCGTTGCGGTATTCGGTGTACGAGAGCAGGATGAGCACGCGCTGCGACAAGCGGCTGTACAGGTTGAGCAACATGGCATGCTCAAACGAAGTGCGCACCGCCACGCCGCCGCGTTGCTTGGTGATGCAGCCCGGTGGCAAGCCGGTGATTTGCAGCACCTCGGGGGCCAAGTAGTCTTCTACGCCAGCGGCGCAGGGGAGGAAGAGGGTGAGTTGCATAATTCTTTTCTAAGCGAAGCAGGGGCAATCTTTAGCCCCTCGCGGTATTTGGCCACAGTGCGCCGGGCGCACTCTATGCCTTGCTCTTTGAGCATGTCGGATATTTGGTTATCGCTCAAGGGCTTTTTCGCACTCTCGGCACTGATAAATTGCTTGATAAGCGCGCGCACTGCGGTGCTAGACGCGTTGCCACCGCTCTCGGTACCCAGCCCGGAGCCAAAGAAGTATTTCAGCTCAAACGTGCCAAAGGGCGTGGCCATGTACTTGGCGGTGGTGACACGGCTGATGGTGGACTCGTGCAGGCCCAGCTC
>JBIIYT010000377.1:0-2899 GCA_044346675.1 Rhodoferax sp.
TTTCGGTTGCTTTGGCAGGTCTGCCTGGTGTGGAGCTATCGCGAAGTTTGGGTAACTTGAGTGGCGGACTCCCATTTTCCGTGGTGATAGGGGCAAATGGTGAGGTCCTGCATCGAAAGATGGGGCAAATCCACGAAGAAGACTTACGGGCATGGGTTCGCTTAGAATAGCGTTCCCCACGTGGCGCTGGTAGCCATTTTTCTTGTCACGACTTGCAAAGTTGGCGATTTTGCGGATTGCTAAATATTCAATTTAGACAGCAAATAATTAAAATTATCCTAAATTTGATTGTTTTTGCTGTAAATTCCGCGCTTTACATACATCGGTTGTTGGAGCCCACATGGATTTACGAAAACTCAAGACTTTGATTGATTTGGTGTCTGACTCGAATGTGTCCGAGTTGGAAATCACCGAAGCAGAAGGCAAGGTTCGTATTGTCAAAGGCGGTGTGGCGATGGTGCAAACCTACGCCCCGCCCGCCCCCGCTGCTGCGCCAGCGGCAGCACCAGCGCCTGCTGTAGCTACCCTTGCGCCCGTTCCTGCTGTTAGCACAGTGGCCGACGCGCCGCAGGCTCCCGCTGGCCATGCGGTGAAGTCCCCTATGGTGGGTACTTTCTACCGCTCATCGGCACCTGGAGCTAAGCCGTTTGTTGAAGTGGGCGACTCGATCAAATCTGGCGAGACCATTTGCATCATTGAAGCTATGAAAATTCTCAATGAGATCGAGGCCGATAAATCAGGCGTGGTCACCCAAATATTGTGCGAAAACGGACAAGCGGTCGAATACGGCCAGCCGTTGTTCATTGTTGAATAAGTCGCACAACTAGACCCATGTTTAAAAAAATTCTGGTCGCCAACCGTGGCGAAATTGCGTTGCGTATACAGCGCGCCTGCCGCGAGCTAGGCATTAAGGCCGTCATGGTCTATTCGGAAGCAGACCGCGAGGCCAAATATGTCAAGCTGGCCGAAGAGGCTGTGTGTATTGGGCCCGCTCCCTCGGCACTCAGCTATCTGAACATGCCTGCGATTATTTCTGCCGCAGAAGTAACCGATGCCGAAGCTATCCATCCCGGCTATGGGTTCTTGAGCGAAAACGCAGATTTTGCCGAGCGCGTTGAGCAAAGTGGGTTTCAGTTTATCGGGCCCACGCCTGAGTCGATTCGCATCATGGGCGACAAGGTGTCTGCCAAGCAGGCCATGATTCGCGCGGGCGTACCCTGTGTGCCAGGCTCTGAAGGCGAGTTGCCCGAAGACCCGGTTCAAATTCGCCGCATCGCCAAGACGATTGGTTATCCCGTCATCATTAAAGCCGCTGGTGGCGGTGGTGGTCGTGGCATGCGTGTGGTGCATACGGAGGCGGCCTTGGTCAATGCAGTGGCCATGACCAAAGCCGAGGCGGGCGCTGCCTTTGGCAATCCGGCGGTGTATATGGAGAAATTTCTCCAAAATCCGCGCCACGTCGAGATCCAAATTTTGGCGGACAAGCACAAAAATGTCGTCTATCTGGGTGAGCGCGATTGCTCCATGCAGCGACGCCATCAAAAGATTCTGGAAGAGTCCCCCGCGCCCGGTATCAACCGCAAGCTCATTGAGCGCGTGGGTGAGCGCTGCGTTGCGGCCTGTAAAAAAATTGGCTACCGTGGGGCTGGCACCTTCGAATTTTTGTATGAAGACGGCGAGTTTTATTTCATCGAAATGAACACCCGCGTACAGGTGGAGCATCCCGTAACCGAGATGGTGACCGGGGTCGATATTGTTAAAACCCAAATCATGGTGGCGGCAGGTGAAAAGTTGCCGTTTACGCAAAAGCAAATTGAAGTGCGCGGGCATGCGATTGAGTGCCGAGTCAATGCTGAAGATCCCTACAAGTTCATTCCATCGCCAGGGCGCGTGACGCTGTGGCACGCTCCAGGGGGTCCCGGGGTGCGCGTGGATTCGCACATTTACACCAACTATTTTGTGCCTCCGAACTACGACTCCATGGTGGGCAAAATCATCGTTCACGGTGATACCCGCGAGCAGGCGATGGCCCGCATGCGAACAGCCTTGGCCGAGACGGTGGTAGAGGGTATCAATACTAATATACCCTTGCACCGGGAGTTGATGGTGGATGCGAAATTCATGGAAGGTAGCACCAACATTCACTACCTCGAGCACTGGTTAGAACAGCACAAACGCTGAGTAGCCAAGGGATGTTTGAACTGAGCTTAATGTGTCCTGAGGCGCGGGTCGAGTGCGTCAGCGATGCGCTTGATGCGCTAGATGCCTTGAGTGTGAGTGTGGAAGACGCGGATGCCCAGACCGACGCCGAGCAAGCCTTGTTTGGCGAGCCTGGCATGCCTGCTCCCAAAGAGGGCTGGCAACGGTCGCGGGTGATTGCATTGTTTGCCGATGCCGCCTTAGCCCAGGGCGCGCAGCAGATTCTTGAGCAGCAAGACTTCTTTCATGGATGCCAGGTTTTAGGCACGGCGGCCGTGCCTGATCAGGATTGGGTCCGTCTTACGCAGTCGCAATTTACACCCGTCGAAATTACCCCTGAGTTTTGGATTGTGCCCACTTGGCACGAACCACCCGCGCAGGCAGTCCAACTGATTCGCCTAGACCCCGGGCTGGCATTTGGAACTGGAACCCACCCTACCACCCGCATGTGTTTGCGCTGGGTAGCACAGCACCGTGTGGCTGGCCGTGTGCTGGATTACGGTTGTGGATCTGGAATCTTGGCCATTGGCGCAGCGAAGTTTGGTGCGGCACAAGTGCTAGCGGTGGATATTGATGAGGCGGCGGTTCAGTCGACCCAACTCAACGCCTTAGCAAACCACGTGAGCTTGCAAGCGGGCTTGCCAGACCTTGCGATAGGACACTACGATGTGGTGATCGCCAACATACTGGCCACTCCCCT
>JBIIYT010000378.1:0-2894 GCA_044346675.1 Rhodoferax sp.
GTCGGCCAGTTGCACCACCGAGCCCGGTGGGTACACACCCATCATGCGAATAAATGCGCCCAAAACTGCGGGGTCGAAACGGGATTTGAACTGCGAAAAAATCAGGGCCAGCGCCTCGTGCGGGGTGTGTGCAGCGCTGGCACGTATGGGGTTGCACAGATTGTCGTAGCGGTTGACCAGTGCCAAAATTTGTCCCAATAGAGTCAAATTGCCACCTTGTATACGTAACGGAAACCCGCTGCCATCGACCATTTCATGGTGTTGCGAAATGGCCAAGACAGCAGCCTCAGACAAGCCCATTGATTTAACCACTTGCACGCCCTGCCACACATGCTCTTGGTAGGCTTTGAGCTCTGCGCTGGTGAAGTTGTCGTCAAACCAACGCACACGGTCTGGCAAATTGACCTTGCCGATGTCGTGCAAAAAAGATGCCACACCTAGGTCCACCATATCGGCTTGGCTTAAACCCAAGGCTTTGCCCAAGAGCAGCGATATGACGGTGACGTTAACCGGGTGCATGGAGGACTTTTCGCCCGCGGTTTCTGTGAGCAAGCGTATGGCGGACTGCCCTTCAAACATTTCACTGACAAAGCCGCTGACCATCGCGCTGCACTGCTGTGCGGCGCTGTGCGGCTGGCTAGCAACTTGCTCGACCGTTTTACGGTATTGGCGCAGCGCTTCGCCAAAGCGGCGCTCGCACACCAGCAAACTGCGCTGCTGTGCTAGCAAAAGCCCAGCTTGCTGCTTGCGCAGGCTGCTCAAGTACACCGCTTCGGGAGATGCGGGGGCCAAAGGAGAAGCCACACCGGGCAAGACTGGGGCCGCAGCGCTTGGGGCCGCTGGGGTCGGCGAAATTGGATCACTCTTGTCGGGCGCATACCGCACCCGTGACAAGCCCAGTCCCGCAATGGTGTCAATTTGTTTTTGGGAGGTGACTTTGAAGCTGCTGGTGGGAAAGGGGTGCGCCATCCACCCCAAATCCAACTCGATGAACATACCTATTTGAATTTGGTCGACATTAACGTAGTTGGAATTGCTTTTTTTCATGTGCTTAGAGCCCTTGAAGGTGGCCACCAGCGAAGTGGACTCTGTGAAATTTAACATGAGTCAATCCACTTTATTCAAAAAGCTAAGCGCAGAGCAATAAATCTTGCCACAGCGGCTGTAATACGACCTTTTCAACCACTCCCAGGCGCTGGCTTTGCAGCAGACACTCGCGCTGAAGCTCGCGCAAATGCTGCTTCAACTCGTTGGCGGCCATTTCTGCATCGAACCACTCCAGCTCGCTTAACTCTGTTGGATCGAGCCCCCAAAGACCCAAGGCATTCCATGCCACCCGCAGGCGCGCGAGACGGTTACGCGCCATGCTCACAATTTCCAAAATAGCGCCACTGCGTTGCTGCTCCTTCAATTTGGCTTCCAAATCGTTGGCTCTTTGAGCATGTTTGTCTATTTCATCTAATGGCAGATTCAAGGCAGATGGTGTGCGGCTATTGGCACATGCGCCTTGTAGTGGTTCGCAGGCATCTCGGGCTAACTCGCACACTAGGCCAACCCACTTGGAGTCGAACTCTCCGGGCACTACCCGCAAGGCGAAACTCGCTCGCGTCAACGGTGCTACCGGCGCACGCATGATGCCCATTGTTACTTCCACCACCGCAAGCAAGCGACCCAATGTGGATATTTTCTCCCCCACCAGCCGCGCTGGGTAGCCAGAACCGTCCATGCGCTCGTGGTGCTCCCCGATAGCTCGACATAAGCTTTCTGGATAGTCAGTGGTCGTGCGCAAAAGCAAATGCGCTACCCGTGGGTGGGTGATGATATGTGTGTGCCCCACCAAATCCAAGGGCTTTGCGTAGTCCAGATACTGCGGCTGAATGTATGTTTCACCGATGTCATGCAGCAGCCCTCCCAACATAGCGAGACGGATGTCCATGAACGATCCCTCCCGGCAAGCCATGGCACCAGCCAAGGCCATAGCCTGCACAGCGTGCGTCAAGGTATGGGGCCGATTGGCCAGTGCGGTAGTGAGCAGCAATTGAGCCACGCTGTGCAGTGGCAAGTTTTGCGCTTGCCGCAGCAATACAGCCGCCCATGGGCGCAAGGCTATTGCCAGCGAGCTGGATTCATCCAAAAATGCGCTTAAGTCATTGTGCAGGGTGAACGTGGTCACGCCGTCTTCCGCTTGGAGACAGGCCTCTAGCGGTTGAAGCAGCTTGCGTTCCAACAGTCGTTGCGGCAACGTGCCAGATACCGGCTGCCCTTTAGCCAAGAGCTTAAGCCCGCGAACGTCTACGATGTCTTGAGACGCGACAATGGAATAAGCCTCCCCGGCCTTGATGATGGCGCTTAACGCGGTGGGGTTCGTTTCATTGCCTTGGTTCGCAGGGACACTGTAAACGGCACTTTGAGTTGCTAAATGTGCCATGGCACGCTCAATTGATGCAGGTAGTTGTCAATGTTCGCCATCGCACCCGCTCGAAAACTCGCAGAATTTCCAGAAATAGAATGCACAACAACCCCTTCACATGAGTTCTCGATCAAATCAGGAGTTGCGTATTTGTGTAACTACTAACTTTAGTAGTTACGGTGCAGTGTGAATCGCCCCGGGTTTCAAAGAGGCCCGTTGGGTTAAGTCATTCGGTTGTGGCGGTTTGACTGGTAAGTTGCCGATAGAATTTTCTTCAGCTTCGGCAGGGGGAATATACCCAATCGGTTCAAGCAGCCTGTGGTGGTTAAACCAAGACACCCATTCCAGCGTGGCAAGTTCCAATGATTCCTTGGTTTTCTAGGGCGCTCTGCGGTGAATCAACTCAGCCTTGTACAAGCCGTTGATCGTTTCGGCCAAGGCGTTGTCGTAGCTGTCACCACGACTTCCAACAGAAGGCTCGATA
>JBIIYT010000062.1:0-9743 GCA_044346675.1 Rhodoferax sp.
GACTGGTTCTTTGACCGCTTTGCCCATCATTGAAACGCAAGCCGGTGACGTGTCTGCATTCGTGCCCACCAACGTGATTTCTATTACCGACGGCCAGATTTTCTTGGAAACTTCTCTGTTCAACGCCGGTATCCGCCCTGCGATCAACGCCGGTATCTCGGTGTCTCGTGTGGGTGGTGCTGCACAGACCAAGCTGGTGAAAAACTTGTCGGGTGGTATTCGTACCGACTTGGCCCAGTACCGCGAATTGGCTGCGTTTGCGCAGTTCGCCTCTGATCTGGATGAGTCCACCCGCAAGCAGTTGGACCGCGGTGCCCGCGTGACCGAGTTGCTCAAGCAGTCTCAGTACAGCCCATTGCCCATCAGCTTGATGGCATCGACACTGTTTGCGGTGAACAAGGGTTTCATGGACGACGTGGAAGTCAAGAAGGTTTTGGCGTTCGAGCATGGTTTGCACGCTTACCTCAAAGACAAGCACGCCGCTCTCTTGGCTAAGCTGGAAGCAGCGAAGGCTATGGACAAAGACGCTGAGGCTGAATTGAGCGCTGCTGTAGCAGCGTTCAAGAAGTCATTTGCTTAACCCGCACCTGAAGACACACTAGGAGTCATTCATGGCAGCAGGTAAGGAAATACGCGGCAAGATCAAATCGGTGGAAAACACCAAGAAGATCACCAAAGCCATGGAAATGGTGGCCGCTAGCAAAATGCGTAAGGCGCAGGACCGCATGCGTGCGGCCCGCCCGTATAGCGAAAAAATCCGCAACATCGCAGCCAATTTGGGCCAAGCCAACCCTGAGTATGTGCACGCCTTCATGAAAACCAACGACGCTAAGTCTGCGGGCATGATTGTGGTGACCACCGACAAGGGTTTGTGCGGCGGCATGAACACCAACGTGCTGCGTGGCGTGACTAACAAGCTGCGCGAATTGCAAGGCGCTGGTGTTTCCACGCAAGCGGTGGCCATTGGCAATAAGGGTTTGGGTTTTCTCAATCGCATTGGTGCCAAGGTGGTCTCGCACGTGACCCAATTGGGTGACAAGCCTCATTTGGACAAGCTCATTGGGCCTGTGAAGGTACTGCTGGATGCGTATGCCAAGGGTGAAGTGAATGCGGTGTACCTGAGCTACACGCGCTTTATCAACACCATGAAGCAAGAGTCCGTGGTGCAGCAGCTCTTGCCCTTGTCGGCAAGTGCCATGCAGGCACAGACCCAAGCGAGCGAAGCGAGCACGGGTGCCAAGCATGGCTGGGACTACATCTATGAACCAGATGCACAAGCCGTTATCGACGACTTGCTGGTTCGCTATGTGGAAGCATTGGTGTACCAGGCGGTGGCAGAGAACATGGCGTCCGAGCAATCAGCGCGCATGGTGGCAATGAAATCCGCTACCGACAATGCCGGCAGCGTGATTGCTGAGCTCAAGCTGGTCTACAACAAAACGCGCCAAGCAGCGATTACGAAAGAACTTTCGGAAATCGTGGCCGGTGCGGCGGCAGTTTAATCGTATTTATTTTTGGGGCAAAAAATGGCTCAAGTCCAAGGCAAAATTGTTCAGTGTATCGGCGCGGTTGTTGACGTGGAGTTTCCACGCGACAAGATGCCCAAGATTTATGACGCGCTCAAGATGGAGGGCTCTGCCCTGACGCTCGAAGTTCAGCAGCAGCTGGGCGATGGCATTGTGCGTACCATTGCGTTGGGCTCTTCCGACGGTTTGCGTCGCGGCATGGTGGTGCAAAACACGGCCAACTCCATTCAAGTGCCGGTGGGTAAAGCCACTTTGGGTCGTATCATGGACGTGCTGGGTTCGCCTATTGACGAGCGTGGCCCTGTGAGCTCCGCCATGTTGGCATCCATTCACCGCAAGGCCCCTGCCTATGATGAACTCAACCCCTCGCAAGAGTTGTTGGAGACCGGTATCAAGGTGATTGACTTGATTTGCCCCTTCGCCAAAGGTGGTAAGGTGGGCTTGTTCGGCGGCGCTGGCGTGGGCAAGACCGTGAACATGATGGAGCTGATCAACAACATCGCCAAGGCGCACAGCGGCTTGTCCGTGTTCGCTGGTGTGGGTGAGCGTACCCGTGAAGGTAACGACTTCTACCACGAGATGGCAGACTCCGGCGTGGTGAACTTGGAGAAGCTGGAAGACTCGAAAGTGGCCATGGTGTACGGTCAGATGAATGAGCCCCCAGGCAACCGTTTGCGCGTGGCCTTGACGGGGTTGACCATTGCTGAGTCGTTCCGTGACGAAGGCAAAGACGTGCTGTTCTTTGTGGACAACATCTACCGCTTTACTTTGGCTGGTACCGAAGTGTCCGCTTTGTTGGGTCGTATGCCTTCCGCTGTGGGCTACCAGCCTACACTGGCTGAAGAAATGGGTCGTTTGCAAGAGCGTATTACGTCTACCAAAGTCGGTTCCATCACTTCCATCCAAGCCGTGTACGTGCCAGCGGATGACTTGACCGACCCATCTCCAGCTACCACCTTTGCCCACTTGGATTCCACTGTGGTGCTTTCGCGTGATATCGCTTCCTTGGGTATTTACCCCGCTGTGGATCCATTGGATTCCACCAGCCGCCAGCTTGACCCGTTGGTGGTGGGTGAAGACCACTACAACACGGCCCGTGCCGTGCAAGGTACGCTGCAGCGCTACAAAGAATTGCGTGACATTATTGCGATTTTGGGTATGGACGAGTTGGCCCCTGAAGACAAGTTGGCCGTGGCCCGCGCTCGTAAGATTCAGCGTTTCCTGAGCCAGCCTTTCCACGTGGCTGAAGTGTTTACCGGCTCCCCCGGCAAATACGTGAGCTTGGCCGAAACTATTCGCGGCTTCAAGATGATTGTGGGTGGTGAGTGCGATCACCTGCCCGAGCAAGCGTTCTACATGGTCGGTACCATCGACGAAGCGTTTGAAAAAGCCAAGAAGCTGTAAACAGGGTAAACCATGAACACCATCCACGTTGATGTGGTCAGTGCCGAAGAGTCCATCTTCTCAGGCGAGGCGCGTTTCGTTGCCTTGCCTGGTGAAGGTGGCGAGCTGGGCATCTACCCGCGCCACACACCGCTGATTACCCGTATCAAAGCCGGCTCAGTGCGCATTGAAATGGCCGACGGCGGCGAAGAGTTTGTCTTCGTGGCCGGTGGTATTTTGGAAGTGCAGCCCCACTGCGTGACCGTATTGTCTGATACTGCTGTACGCGGGAAAGACTTGGACGAAGAGAAGGCCAACGAGGCGAAAGCGGCTGCTGAAGAAGCGCTGAAGAACGCTAAGAGTGAATTGGACATCGCCAAGATCCAGTCTGAGATTGCCATCATGGCGGCAGAGATATCGGCCGCACGCAAGTTCTTGAAGAAAAAATAAGCGATTTTTGCGCTGACAAGAAACCGCCTTTGGGCGGTTTTTTTATGGGCGCGGCGAACTCCAAACTTCGAAGTGTGCCACTTGTAAAACAAGGGCAAAATGCAAGTCTTTCACATCACTGCACTCTGATGCCTAAAGCACATCCACACGCCGCATTAGGCGGCACTCCTGACGATATAGAAGCCGCATTTTATGAGGCCTTGCAGTGTGCAGATATCGAAAAACTCATGGCATGCTGGGCGGACGAAGATGACATTGCCTGCATACACCCTGGTGGGCCGCGCGTGGTAGGTGCCGGTGCCATTCGGGCGGCGTTCGAGACCATGTTCGCCCATGGGGGTTCTATACAAGCGCGGCCAGAGCAAGTGCGTAGGGTTGACTCATTGGCAAGTGCGGTGCATCACGTGTTGGAAAAGGTGGAAGTCCTTGCACCGGGCGGGCGTACGCATGCATTTGTACTGGCTACCAATGTCTATCACAAGACCCCACAAGGCTGGCGCATGGTGGTGCATCACGCAAGCCCAGGCAGCCAAGGTGATGCGCAAGAAATTAGCCAAGCGCCGCAGGTGCTGCACTGAGCGCATAGTCATGCAATACCACGCGCCCCGATGGCTGCCTGGCGGTAACTTGCAGACGATCTGGCCGGCTCTGTTTGCTCGCAGTGGGGAAGGCGCTAGCGTTCAGTTCATACGGGAGCGATGGACAAGCCCCGACGCTGACTTCATCGACGTAGATCGTGTGCCTGTGGTGCAAGCGCATCCACCGCTGCACTCTGTGCAAAGTGCCCACACCTTGCTTGTGATGTTTCATGGCTTAGAGGGTTCATCCAGTAGTCACTACTCCCAAGCATTTGCGCATTACGCACGTGAACGTGGACTGGCCTTTGCTGTACCCCACTTTCGGGGTTGCAGTGGTGAGCTCAATGTGGGGCCTCGCGCTTACCACTCAGGTGACTTTGAAGAGATTGGATGGATACTTACGCGCTTTCGGCAGCAGCATGTGGGGCCCATCGTGGCGGTGGGTGTGTCCATGGGCGGAAACGCTTTGCTGCGTTGGGCGCAAGAAATGGGGGCTATGGCGGGGCGTACAGTGAGCGCAGTTGCGGCGGTATGCTCCCCCATTGACCTAGCAGCCAGTGGCGCAGCTATCGGCAGGGGGTTCAACCGACTGGTGTACACCCGCATGTTTATGAAGTCCATGGTGCCCAAGGCCTTGCAAAAACTAGAGCAACATCCGGGATTGTTTGAGCGCAGCGCCCTACTGGCAGCCCGCGATCTGTATGAATTTGACCAGGTGTTCACTGCACCCTTGCACGGGTTTAAGAATACGGAAGACTATTGGTGCCGCGCATCGGCTAGGCCCCATCTCCATCAACTGCGCATACCCACATTGATCCTGAATGCAAAGAACGATCCATTTGTCCCCGCTGGGAGCTTGCCCACCCTAGCGCAAAGCAAAGGCCACGTTACCCTGTGGCAACCACCAGAAGGTGGGCATGTAGGGTTCCCACTGGGTGACTTTCCGGCCCACGTGCGCGCTATGCCCGATGCCGTGGGGGACTGGCTGTTACGGCATACGGAAAAAGAGGCCGCAAGCTGTGGATGAGATCGTAAAGCAAGCGATGGCGAAATGGCCGACCGTGGCCCATTGTTATGGTTGGTTGGGCTTGGATGCGCGTGGCAATTGGTATTTGCGCGATGACCCGGCGCAGGCTGCAGGCCCGTTTGGCAGTGGGAGGCCTGGGGCGAAAGGGTCCTTGCTCACCCATGAGAAGCTGATCGACTTCATACAGCGCAACTACCAGTGTGACGAGCGTGGGCAGTGGTTTTTTCAAAACGGCCCGCAGCGTGTATTCGTTGAGTTGCAGGCCACGCCGTGGGTCTGGCGGGTGGGGCATGACCTCTCTGTTACGGCCCATACCGGTCAAGTGGCGGCGTACCAGCAGGCATGGGTGGATGAAAACGGGTGGTTGTATTTGAGTACCAGCGCTGGCTTTGGTCTGGTGCATACGCAAGATGTTGCACAGGCCGCGCAAGCGCTCGAAATGGGCGCGTGGGACGTTCAAAGCGTGAAGAGCAGTGACTTGATGAACCAGTACGGCTACATCCAAAGCCCGCTACAAGATCATTTGGACAAAAAAAAGCCGACCCCGTGAGTCGGCTTGCGCACAAAGTAGAGCGAACTACTGGGCAGGAGTTGCAGGGGCGGGTTTTTCGGGCTCGGCAAACTTGGCACCACTGGCATTGGTCATGTAGACCACAGCACGTGCAATTTCATAGTCAGTGAACTCGCCACCACCCATTGCGCCCATGCCACCCTTGCCCTTGAGTGCGGAATTCAAAAGCGCATCGTAGCCAGTCTTGATACGCGCACTCCACACCGATGCGTCACCGAACTTGGGGCCTGGGCCACTGGCATGGCAGACCATACACATCGCTTGGTAGACTTGCTCCCCGGTTTTCATCTCGCGGTTCGCATCACGGATCTCAACGCGCCCCACTTTTTGAATGCGCTGCGCCAACGCTTGTTCGCGTGCTTGCTCGGTCATTCCACTGAGCTCCATAGCCGCTGTGTCAGCAGTGCCTGCGGGTTTGTATGCAGACACCACGAAATACACCAAGCCGATGATGATAAAAATGGGAATCACAAACGAAAAAAACACGGCCAGCAACAATTGCTTGGGGTTTTTGATGGGGCCGGCGTGGGCCTCTTCGTGAACAGTTGCGGGGCGGTTGTCGCTCATGGTGTCCTCAAAAAGTCGGGGGCTTACTAATCAGCCCTGAATTATAGCGGCCCCCTGTGGGAAACCACCTACAATGGATCCTTCTCAGCGTTGCGGCTGTAGCTCAGTGGATAGAGTATTGGCCTCCGAAGCCAAGGGTCGTGGGTTCGATCCCCGCCAGCCGCACCAAGCGACTGCTGGACTCGTGCTTTGGCACTTTTCACTCTACACACGATGGCCGCGCACAGTGAAACTTTGATACCCGGTTTGCCAGTGAATGATTCTTCAGCACTGCGGGTACTGGTGCTCGGCGGAACTGGCTTTATAGGCCGCCATGCCGTAGCGGCGCTGCGCGATGCGGGGGCTACGGTTGCAATTGGCAGTCGCCACCCCATGCGCCATGCCCAGCGCTATCCGTTCGCCAAGTTGCACTGCGTACGATTTGAGCGCCTATTGCACGCCGATGCTTGGCAAGCCTTGCTCAATGGGGTTGATGTGGTGATTAACTGCGTGGGAATTCTGCGCCAGCGTCCCAACGAGTCTTATGCCAATGTGCACCATCTTGCCCCTGCGGCCTTGGCTCTAGCGTGCGCGCGCGAGGGGGTTCGATTGATTCACACTTCGGCGTTAAGCCTGCATGAAGATGCCAAAAGCGAGTTTTTGTCGAGCAAACTGCTCGGGGAGCGCGCGCTGGCTGCGTCCGGGGCAAATTACTGCATCGTACGTCCCTCATTGCTCGATGGCGAAGGTGGCTTTGGTGCGCGGTGGTTGCGTGGCCTGGCGCGTTCACCTGTGCAGCTGATCCCGCGTGGTGCCCGCGGACGTATCGCCGCGATGCAGGCGGCAGATTTGGGTTCGGCGTTCGCGGCGCTTGCGGCATTGCCTAGTTTGGCCCAGCACCGTACGGTGGAGTTGGGTGGAGATCGGCACTATGCCTATGGCGAGTATTTGCGCGAGCTGCGCGCGCAGTACACCGCTGCCCCCGTGCTCCAAATTCCCTTGCCCAATTGGATGGCACGCCTGGGAGCGCATGTGTGTGATGTGCTGCACTTCTCTCCTTTCTCTTACGGGCATTGGATACTTTTGCAGCGTGACAACGTGCCCAAGCCCAATCGCTTGCCAGAGCTGCTGGGCCGCTCGCCTAGGCCCATTACAGATCCGTATATCTCCTCTGTGCCAGGGCGCTAGGCAAAATTTGTATTGTTCATGAACCGAAAAGGAGTTCTATGCTGAAGAAAATTCTGCTTATTTTGGCCACGCTGTATACCGCAGCAAGCTTTGCTGGCGTGGATGTGAATAGAGCCTCAGAGGCGGAGCTCGATTCCATTAATGGCGTTGGCCCTAGTATTTCTTCCAAGATACTGGATGAGCGTAAGAAGGGAAACTTCAAGGACTGGGCTGACTTGATTCATCGCGTCCATGGTGTGGGTGAAGCCAACGCCACGAGGCTCTCCAATGCAGGACTTACGGTAGGTGGTGTGGCCTACAAGGCGGCGTCCACTACTTCGGGTGCCAAGGAGGAAAAAGCTGCCTCGAAAGCCGAGCC
This sequence comes from Rhodoferax sp., assembly GCA_044346675.1. Taxonomy (GTDB): domain Bacteria; phylum Pseudomonadota; class Gammaproteobacteria; order Burkholderiales; family Burkholderiaceae_C; genus Allorhodoferax. The sequence goes on from JBIIYT010000062.1 coordinate 7,628, forward strand.
TAAGAGAAAGCAAGAGGCTGAAAAATAAGCCCAACAAGAGCCCAAGCAGTAACTGCCGCGTGTATTTTTATGGTGAACTCTTCTTGATGGAGAGCGCCAACTCGTACAGGGTATTGCGGGGTTCTCCGGTGATGTCTGCCGCTAGTTTGACAGCTGTTTTTACGGGCAAATGTGTTAGCAACAATTCCAAGACACGGGTGTCTTTGGCGCTATCGCTCACCATTTTTGTAGCGGGGTGCACCACCAGTACAAATTCGCCGCGCAGGCGGTTGGCATCTTGCGCGAGCCAGCTGGGGAATTGCTCAGTAGGTAGGGTGGCAATTTCTTCAAACTGCTTGGTCAACTCACGCCCCACCGTGAGCAGCCGCAGCCCTAATACTGCCAGCGCTTGCGCCAATGACTCGATGCGGTGGGGGGCCTCTAGCAGCACCACGGCGCGTTGCTCTAGGGCCAGCGCTTGCACTGCTTGCTTGCGTTCGCCTGCTTTGCCAGGCAAAAAACCTGCAAATACGAAGCCGTTAGCTGCGTGACCATCCTCACTGACTCCCGCCACCGACAGCAAGGTCGTCACGCTGCTAGCGCCGGGCAGGGGAATGGCGTGCAGGCCTAGCGCACGCACTGCCTCTACCAGCCGTGCTCCAGGGTCGCTGATGCCAGGAGTACCCGCGTCGCTGACATACGCTACGCGTTGGCCATGGCGCAGGCAGTCCACAACGACTTGCGAAGCTTCGAGCTCATTGTGTTGGTGCAAGGCGATGAGTTGGGAGGGATTTTTGTCGATGCCGTAGGCGCGCAGTAGCGCTTGGGTATGGCGTGTGTCTTCGCAGGCAATACGTTCGGCCAGGCTCAGCACATGCAGTGCGCGCAAGGTGATGTCGGCTAAGTTGCCTATAGGTGTGGCAACCACATAGAGGGCGCTTGGCGGATAATGTTGCTCACGAGCCGCTTCATGCGCCCCTTGGAGTGCCGTGTTGTAGCTGGAAGTCAATGATGTTCCCTCAAGTTAAAACCAAGCCTGACTCGAACAAGCAAGTAGGCGACGCAGCCGAGGATGTCGCTTTGCGCTACCTGCAAGATGCGAAATTGCGTCTTTTGCACCGTAATTATCGAACGCCCGGGCGTGGGGGCGGTGAAATAGACCTCATCATGCAAGCTCCTGATGGCACCACGGTGTTTGTAGAGGTGCGCAAACGCAAGACTAACACCTATGGAGGAGCTGCAGCCAGCGTGGGCACTGTGAAGCAGCGGCGCATTATGTTTGCAGCGCGCCATTACTTGGCACGCTTGCGCGAACTGCCGCCTTGCCGCTTTGATGTCGTGGCGCTGGAACAGGGCGAAATTGAATGGCTGCAAGGGGCATTTCATGCCCAATAAAGCGCCTGAAGCAGCGCCAGGGCTGCACAGGCAAGGCGATAGAGCCGACGATCAGCCTGTGGATAGGCGCATTCATCGCCGCACAGCCGATTCGCTCGCCCCGCAAAAGTCTGAACATGCGCACAAGGGTATCATCGCAACTATGCTGGAACAACGAATTCAACAACACTTTATTGATAGCGCAGACCTCAAATACCAGTCCGCCCAAGGCTTGAGTAAGCCCATTGCTGCGGCGGTGCAGGCCATGCTGGCGTGTGTGACCAGTGGCGGCAAGGTCTTGGCCTGTGGTAATGGTGGCTCTGCGGCCGATGCGCAGCATTTTTCCGCAGAATTTGTAGGCCGCTATGAGCGCGAACGCCCTGAGTTGGCCGCCATTGCCCTAACCACCGACAGCTCCATCATTACCGCTGTAGGCAATGACTACAGTTTTAACGATATTTTTTCGCGACAAGTGCGCGCCCTAGGTAGTCCAGGCGATGTGTTGCTGGCCATTTCCACCAGCGGCAATTCTGCCAACGTGTTGGCGGCTATTGAAGCAGCCCATGCCCGCGACATGGTGGTGGTAGGCCTGACTGGGCGCGGAGGTGGGAAAATGGCGCAGGTCTTGCGCGACACCGACGTGCATATTTGCGTACCCCACGAGCGTACCGCGCGGGTGCAAGAGGTGCACATTTTGGCCCTGCATTGCATTTGCGATGCGGTGGATGCCCAGCTCTTGGGTGATCAGGAAACAACAACATGA
>JBIIYT010000379.1:0-2889 GCA_044346675.1 Rhodoferax sp.
CATTGCCGGGGAACATTCCCCAGCCAGAAGGCTTGTCCTGCATCGCCTCAAATGCAAGCCATCCGCCAACAAAAAAGCGGTGGTGGCCTGTGAGGACCAACCACCGCGTCAGCGGTTTAGTTCAACTGTACTTTCAATCGCGTTTGTTGAATAACTCGGTGCTTAATGATTCATTCAAACGTCCCATGGCGCGAGCTCAGGGGCAAGCGTTCAGCTACAGCGCTATGGACGCGCATCTTGTTTCGGTGATTTTGAGCCGCAAGCTGGGGCAAAGCGCACGAGACTTTGCACGCGACAACCTCTTCACTCCATTGGGGATCACTCGCTTCGAATGGCTCACGCCGCATCAAGACAGCAGCGGTGCAAGCGATCTTTCACTGACGGTGCGGGATATGGCCAAGTTTGGACAGCTCTGGTTACAGAATGGCCGCTGGGCGGGTCAGCAAATCATTCCTGCCGCCTACCTAGATCAAGTGATCAAGCCGACGAATACCCTAAGTTCCCCACCATCATCAGCAGTATTGGGGGAGTTGGGGTACGGTCTGTTTTTTTGGATAGCCAAGGGAAATGATGCTGTGCCGCAATCGTACTTCGCATCAGGGCATGGAGGTCAATTCATATGGGTCATCCCCAGTTTAAGTGTTGTGATTGCGGTGCAATCAGACGTGACAGACTCTGAGCATCGAACTGGATCGGCTAAGGTCGCTACCGCCATCCGCGATCTTCTGATCCCAGCTTTTTTACCCTGAATACGTGCCTATCAGTCGTCCATTGTGACGGGAGGGACTAGATCGTCTAAGACTTGGCGCCAGCGCGTATTTCATTGAACGTGAATGCAGTCAACCGTATTCCTGAGCACTATGGTGAACTATCGCTCCTGGTGCATGAGGATCCCTTGGCGCGCCTGGCCTGCCGCCCAGGGGGCAAGCTTTTGCATCACCCGATGAAACGCTGTGGACGCCTCAAATGCGCCCAGCCACTGCTGTAATGCAGGCCACGCTTGGGCTGCAAACCACGTGGGGTCGGTGTGGGCAAACTGGCGCACAAAGGGGGAAATGGCGGCGTCCGCTAGGCCGAAGTGTGCGCTGTACAGATGCTGCGAGGCTTGAAGACGCGAGTTGAGCTGTTCCAAAAATCCAGCCCCGGCCGTGCGGTGTTCCAGTCCGCTGGCCAGCCCATAGCGCGTGGGGTATTTGTAGCGGTCTAGATGAAACTTGAATTCACCATCACACTGAGCCACAAGCTGAAGCGCGCTCTGCATGGCGGCAGCTCCCTCGGGCAGCCAGTGCAGAGGGTCATTGCGCTGCAGTGCCCAGAGCATGATGTCCAGGCTTTGGTCTATGACCTGCCCGCTGGGCAACACCAGCACAGGCACCGTTCCTTTTTTAGAGGCTTGCAGCAGTTCAGCGGGCTTGTTGGCTAAAACAACCTCACGCAGCTCGCAGGTTTGGCCGCTGGCCGCTAACGCCAGCCGTGCGCGCATGGCGTAGGGGCAGCGTCTGAACGAATACAAAACCGGGTAGGGCGCGGGCACGGGCACGGGCACGGGGAGCAGTGGTGGTAGCGGTTACGAAGCCCAGCCCAGCCTAAGCCTTGGCGGGTTTGGCCAATTCGGCCGGCTTGGCGGGCTTGGGTAGCGTGGCGCCAATGTGGGTTTGGGCCCGTGCTTTGGCCAGTTCCCACTGGCGTTGGCGTTCGCGCGCGCTGCACTTTTGGGCCTCGCTGGTAGTGGCGTGGCAGCGCGGGCAGCTCACGCCTGCCTCATACAGGGGTGACTGCGTAGCGCCTTCTTCCAGCGGCTGGCGGCAGGCGCGGCACAGCATGTGCTGGCCCACTGCCAAACCGTGCCCTACCGACACGCGCTCGTCAAACACAAAGCATTCCCCTTGCCACTGGCTTTGTTCAGGGGGCACCGTTTCCAGGTACTTGAGGATGCCGCCTTCCAGGTGGTACACCTCCTCAAAGCCTTTGGCGCGCATGAGGGCGGTAGATTTCTCGCAGCGAATGCCGCCGGTGCAAAACATGGCCACCTTGGGTTTTTTGCCGCCGCTGGTGCGAAGTTCGCTGGATTGGTCTACCCAGGCGGGGAGTTCTGAAAATGTTTTGATATGCGGGTTGATGGCACCTTGGAATGTGCCAATGTCCACCTCGTAGTCGTTGCGGGTGTCTACCAGCACCACGTCGGGGTCTGCAATGAGCGCGTTCCAGTCAGTGGGTTTTACATAGGTACCTGCCATGCGGGTGGGGCTGATGCCGGGCATACCCATGGTGACGATTTCTTTTTTCAGGCGCACTTTCATCCGGTAAAAGGGCGCCTTGTTGGTGAACGATTCTTTGTGTTGCAAATCGGCCAGCAGAGGGTCGCTGCGCAAATAGGCCAGCACGGCGTGCACATCTGCGGGCGCACCCGCTATGGTGCTGTTGATGCCTTCGCGCGCCAGCAGTATCAGCCCTTTGACGTGGTGCTGCTCGCACAGCGCGAGCAAGGGTGTTTTGCGCTGAGCAAAGTCGGGCAGGTCTACAAACTTGTAGAAAGCGGCGGTGAGGTAGTGCGCAGGAGTCATGGCGCTATTTTGCCTGCACCCATTGCATGAGTCACACGCTAAGCCGGCCACACCGAGCCATGCTCTGGCACCACGGCGCGCAGCCCCAGTTCATGCTGAATACGCGCACGCAAGGTGTCGGCCGCAGGCGGCTCGCCGTGCACCACATACACCTGGTCAGGCGCTTGCGGCATGCCGCGCAGCCAATGCAGTAGCTGCCCCGCATCCGCGTGGGCGGAGGCGGATTGCAGTTGCACCACTTCGGCTTGCACCGCTACATCGTGGCCATGGATGCGCACCGTTTTTGCTCCACGGGCCAAGGTGTCGCCACGGGTGCCGGGTGCTT
>JBIIYT010000380.1:0-2887 GCA_044346675.1 Rhodoferax sp.
CCACTGCAGCAGTGGCAAATTTACTATTTCCGGGGCGGCGCGTGGAGCAACGCTTTGTCGAGCGCAGGCACGCCAGAGGCGGCAGCGCTGCCAGACGCCGCCAACCCCAACCCCAACCCCAATGCCAATGCCAATGCCAATGCCAATGCCAGCGTGCCTGATGGCGTGCGCTTGGTACTGACCATAGCACCACCTCACCCACTGGCCGGGGTCATTACACGCGACTGGGCACGCACGACCAAGGTAGGGCCTGCGCCATGACGCTGCGTACGCACACGCGTCCAGGGGCCTTGCGTGCGCAAGGTGGTGCTGCCATTTTGACTGCCATGCTGATCGTGACGCTGGTGGCATCGCTCAGCGCGGCAGCCCTGTGGCAGCACTGGCGCGGCGTAGAGGTAGAGACTGCCGAGCGAGGGCGCCTGCAGTCCAGCTGGTTGCTGCAAGGCGCACAAGACTGGGCGCGCCTGATTCTGCGCGAAGATGCCCGCGCTGGCGGCACCGACCACTTGGGCGAGCCTTGGGCGGTGGCCTTGCAAGAAACGCGCTTGTCTACCTTTTTGGACCCCCAGCAAAGCAGCGCCGACCTATTGGAAGAGGCACAAGATGCATTCTTGTCGGGCCAAATTACCGACCAGCAAGCCCGACTCAACGTGATGAACTTGGTGCAAAACGGCGAACTCCACAAGCCCTCCATCAGAACGTTTACACGGCTTTTTGATGCACTGCAGTTGCCCGACAGCGAGTTGCTCGCACTGCTACAAAACCTGCGCATGGCGCTGGCACCCGAGAGCAACGCCATCAGCACCAGCACCAACGCGGTGCTACTACCCCGCACGCTGGACCAATTGGTGTGGTTGGGCTTGTCAAAACCCAGCATCGATGCCCTGCGCCCCTACATCACCCTGCTGCCCGAGCCAACCCCGGTGAACCTCAACACCGCCCCTGCACTGGTGCTGTATGCCAGCATTGCCACACTCGAGCGCGCCCAAGCACAAAGCCTGGTGAATGCGCGGGCGCTTTCTCACTTCAAAAATTTAAACGATGTAAGCAAAGCCATAGGCGCAGAGAACACCCCGCTGGAGGACAGCCAGCACAGTGTGAATTCGCGTTACTTTGAAATCAGTGGGCGCATTCGACTGGGCACGCGCATCGTGCAAGAACGCTCGCTCGTCCAACGCAGCGGTCTAGAGGTACAGGTGCTCTGGCGCGACCGCAGTGTGCTCAACACCGCAAGCTCCTTACAATGACAGCCACACCCATAGCGGCCAAGCCTTGCGTATGACCTTATTGCTTATTACGCTCCCTTTAGGAAACTCCCCAGACAGCGCACGTTTTGACTACGTGCTGTCGGACGACGGCCGTGCCGTGCGCAGCCACGCGCGCTGCAGCGCAGCGCAACTACCCAAGGCCGGCGCAGCCACGCAAGAGATTGTGGCCGTGGTGCCCGCTCACGCCCTGTCATGGCATCAAGTGCAACTGCCCGCAGGCACGCTACCCAAGCGTTTGCACCGAGAAGCCCACTCCCCCCGCGTGCGCGCCATTTTGGAAGGACTACTAGAAGACCAGCTCTTGGACGAGCCCGCCAAACTGCACTTTGCGCTGCAACCTGACGCCAGCACCGACGGGCCTGTATGGGTGGCTGTTTGCGATCGCCACTGGTTGCGCAACGCCCTCTCCATACTGGAACAAGCAGGCTGCACACCCCAGCGCGTGGTACCCGAGTGGGCACCCGCAACACCACCATCGACCACCAGCCCGGTACGCACCCACAAGCCGGTGCTATGGGTCATTGGCACGCCTGAAGCCGCACGCTTGGTGTGGGCGGACGTCAGTGGGGTGCATGTGCTACCCACATCGCTGGCCCAAGGCACGCCCCATCACAATGGCCAGATAGGCCCACCCGGGGCCAAACTCCTGGCCGAACCCGCAGTGGCAAAAATTGCGGAAAAGTTGCTGCACCAAGAGGCCTCTATGGTCACACCGGGCAAGCGGCTTTTGCGCTGTGCGTCCAGCCCTTGGAACCTGGCACAAGGTGAGCTGGCCCGACGCAACCCCTTACTGCAACAAGTGGCCTTGCTGGCAGGCAAGTTGTGGAGCGCCCCCCATTGGCAGCCAGCACGCTGGGCAGTGCTGGCAATTGCACTGATTCACCTGATTGGCATCAACACCTGGGCTTGGCACGCCAACACCCAGCTGGCGCAAAAGCGCGCCGCCATTCGCGACACTTTGCTGGCCACCTTTCCGCAAACCAGTGCGGTGATAGATGCGCCACTACAAATGCAACGTGGTGTAAGCAGCCTAGGCCAGTCCAGCGGTGCATTGACCGCGCAAGATATGGAAATGATGCTCAGCGCCATAGGTGCAGCCCCCAGCATGGCGCGCCTGGGCACGGTGCCCGCCGCCATCGAATTTACGACCGGGCAATTGCGCGTGAAGGGCTTGAACCTCCCCCCTGACTTGGCTAGCGATTTGGAGCGCGAGCTGCAGGCCAGCGGTTTTGAAAGCCGCATCGATGGTGATAGCTTGGTACTGAAGGTGAGGAGCACCCTATGAACGCCAACGCACTACAACACTGGTGGGAACAACGCGCGAGCCGAGAAAAGTCGGCGCTGCGCAGCGCTGCGGTGTTGATGGCTGCTGCCTTGCTGTGGACGCAAGCTTTAGCCCCTGCTTTGCAAACTTTACGCAGCTTCGATGCCAAGCACGCCGAGTTGGATGCGCAGTTGCAAACCATGCTCAGCCTGCAAGCGCAAGCGAAGGCACTGCAAGCCCTTCCGCGCATGACACCAACCGCAGCAAGCCAAGCGCTGCGCGAATCGGTACAAAAAGCGTTTGATAAGAATGCCGATTTCACGATGAATGGGGGCACGGCAACCGTGACCTTGCG
>JBIIYT010000063.1:0-9730 GCA_044346675.1 Rhodoferax sp.
ATAGTTAAAGAGAAGGAAGAAAAAATTGGCCGGGCTATCCACCGGTATGACGCGGCAGCCCTACTAATCCACACGGACGAACCCATGCTGACGTCTGAAATGTTCCAATGCTACCGTCTAAGCCCGCCATCCGAAGTCTATCGCTGGGTCTACCTACTATTCTCCTACGAGCCGGCGAAGAACGAATGCCCGTTGGTGCGCCTCCAGTGACCCAAGCAAAAGCAACTCGGGGCGTGAAGCCTAACCAGCCAATGGAGCGGACGCCTCCGCGCTGCGCGCTTCGGCGCCGCTCATCGGCGCGTTGAATAGAGATCCACTGGTTTTCAATGATCGCTGTCTGGCAACCTGTATGACCCGTTGAATCCGATGCCTGCCCCAGTCACCCATTTCAAAGGAAAACGATGAACCAAGAAACCGGCATTGTGTGGACTACCCGTGTGGTGGTGTGGAGTTTTTGTGCGCTGTTGTTATGGCTTTTTGTGTTGGCTTTGAGCAGCATTTTTGGCCTGAAGGTGGCGGGCAAACACATGACCGAAAGTTTTGTGTACGGCCTGCCTTTGCTTTTGGGCGCTATGGGTGGGGGGCTGGTGCTGAACGTGATTTTGAACCTCAACAAAATTGGCCAGCATGTGGCGCTGCGCAATGCCACAGCACATTCGACCACCTCATCCGCTTTGCCCCGCCGCTGGCTGGTGGGGGTGCCGCTGGTGTTGGTGCTGCTAGCGGCGGGTTTGTTTGGGGGAGACCATTACACGCGTATCAAAAAAGAGCGCTTTTTGCTACAAGATGCGCAGGCCTCGGCCACTGCTTTCAGTGGCGACTTGAACGCCTTGGCTGCGCTGCCGTGGGGGCAAGAACTGGCTACGAAAACTGCCAGCTTGCTGCAATTGATGGGCAAGCAAAACAAGCAGTTTCCGCAGGTCACGCTGTTGCTGCAAGAGACGGTGCAAGGCCGCTCCGTGGTGTTGGAGATTGGCCGCTATTACTCACACAACGAAAAAAATACCTGGGACGAGAGCAGCAAAATAGACCTGGTGCGAGCCTTAAGCGCCGATGAGGCGCAGTACACGCAGGCCGTGTTTGCGGGGAAAACCAAAGAGCACCGCTACACCGCGCACGACGGTAGCTACGAATTGTTTTTCCCCATCCAGTGGGGCGCAAAACGCACAGCGGTGTTGTACTTCTCGCAGCACATGCGTTACGGCAAGGGCGGCTCTTGATGGCCGAAGCACCATTGCTTGCAGCGACAATGCCACCATGGATATGCAAGTAGCAATAGTGGGTGGTGGCATTGGCGGCTTGGCTGCGGCCTTGGCCTGCACGCGTGGCGGTGCGCAGGTGCAGTTGCTGGAGCAAGCCCCCGTGTTTGGCGAGGTGGGGGCTGGCGTGCAGCTCGGGCCCAATGTGGTGCGCGTGTTGCAAGGCTGGGGGCTGGGTGATGCGCTGGCTAGCGTGGCCGCTTTTCCAGAGCAGTTGCAAGTGCGCAGTGCGCTGAGTGGGCAGCTGCTTGGGGTGTTGCCGCTGGGGCAGCACATGGTGCAGCGCTATGGCGCGCCCTATGCCACGGTGGCCAGGGCAGATTTGCACCGCATACTTTTTACTGCCGTGCAGCGCAGTGGCAGTGCCGAATTGTTGCTGGGTCAAACGGTTGGCAAAGTTGAGCAAAGCGATGAGGCGGTGCAAGTGCACACCGTCCCATCGGCTACCCTGCAGGCCCCCATGTTGCAAGCCGAAGTGCTGGTAGGGGCCGATGGGCTTTGGAGCCGCGTGCGCAGTGCGGTGGTGAACGACGGCCCCCCGCGCGTGACCGGCCATTTGGCCTATAGGGCCTTGGTGCGCCAAACGGATTTGCCCGCTGCCCTGCGCAGCCAAGTGGTCACGGCATGGCTGGGGCCTAAGTTTCATGTGGTGCACTACCCCGTGTGCGGTGGTGAGTATTTGAATGTGGTGGCCATTGTGCAAAGCCCGTTACAAGGTCAAGATGTGGGTGACCTGCAAAACTGGGACCACAGTGCCAACGCTGCCGAACTGCGTGCCCTGTTGGCAAATGTAGGCGCACCCTTGCTGGACTTGATTCATGCCATCGACGCATGGCGTTTGTGGCCTTTGTGCGACCGCCCGCCCATGCGCAGCGCCGCCGAGCATGCCAAAGGGCGCATTGCGCTGCTGGGTGATGCGGCCCACCCCATGCGCCCCTATTTAGCCCAAGGCGCTGGCATGGCCATTGAAGATGCTGCCAAGTTGGCACAGGTGCTGAGCTTGCCGGGCTTGAGCGTTCGCGCTGCGCTGCAAAGTTATGCCGCCCAGCGCTGGCAGCGCAATGCACGGGTGCAAGCCCGCTCGCTGCGCAATGGGCGAATATTTCACGCTACCGGTTTGGTGCGCGTAGCGCGCAATACGTCTTTGAAATTGTTAGGGCAGCGCCTGATGGACGTGCCGTGGCTGTACCGCGGTGGGCAATGAGTTTGCCCTAGCTTGGGTACCTATTAAGCTTGGCGGCCCAGTAGCAAATACTCCATGAGTGCTTTTTGCACGTGCATGCGGTTTTCCGCTTCGTCCCACACCACAGACTGCGGGCCGTCGATCACGTCGGCCTCTACCTCTTCGCCTCGGTGGGCAGGCAGGCAGTGCATAAACAAGGCATCGGGCTTGGCCGCTGCCATCATCTCGGCGTCCACACACCAGTCGGCAAAGGCTTGTTTGCGCACTTCGTTTTCCGCTTCATAGCCCATGCTGGTCCACACGTCGGTGGTCACCAGGTCTGCGCCAGCGCAGGCCTGCATGGGGTCTTTGAAAACTTGGTAGCTCTGCGCCGAGCGCACGCCCGCTATTGCTTGGTTCACTTCGTAGCCGCCCGGCGTGCTTAAGTGCACTTTAAAGCCCAGTATCTCGCTGGCTTGCAGCCAAGTGTTGGCCATGTTGTTGCCGTCGCCTACCCAGGCTACCGTCTTGCCTTGGATTGAGCCACGGTGCTCTATGTAGGTGAAGATGTCGGCCAGTATCTGGCAGGGGTGAAACTCGTTGGTGAGGCCATTGATGACGGGCACGCGCGAGTGGGCGGCAAAGCGCTCAATCTTGGTTTGCTCGTAGGTGCGAATCATCACCAAGTCCACCATGCGGCTAATCACCTTGGCGCTGTCTTCAATGGGTTCGGCGCGGCCTAGCTGGCTGTCGCCTGTGGTCAGGTGCACTACGCTGCCGCCCAGCTGATACATACCAGCCTCAAAACTCACACGCGTGCGGGTGGAAGCTTTCTCAAAAATCATGGCCAGTGTGCGGTCGCTCAGCACATGGTGCTTTTCGTAGGACTTGAACTTCTTCTTGATGAGGGCCGCACGCTCAAAGAGGTAGGCGTACTCCGAAGCGCTTAAATCGCTGAACTGCAGGTAGTGCTTGAGCTGGGCAGGCGCCGCGCTGGCGGGGCTGGCTAGGCTGGCGATAGGCTGGCTCATGGCTCAGGCTTTCAGTAATTGTTGAATCAAGGGGCACAGCCGCGCCACCACTTCGTCAGCTTCTGCGGTGGTCATGATGAGCGGGGGCACCAAGCGCACCACCGTGTCGGCGGTTACGCTGATAAGCAGGCCCTTGTCCACCGCTTGCTGGGCAAGTGCGGCGCATGGTTTGGAAAGCTCGATGCCCAGCATCAGCCCTTGGCCGCGCACTTCTTTCACTGCGCCACTCGCCAGTTCTGCGGCCAGGGCTTTTTCCAGCCCGGCTTTGAGGTGCGCGCCTACCTTGGCGGCATTGGCCAAAAGGCCGTCTTCTTCCATGATGCGAATAGTTTCTATGCCTGCGCGCATAGCCAAGGGGTTACCGCCGAAGGTGGTGCCGTGGTTGCCGGGGGCGAAGATGTTCGCGGCCTTGGGGCCCGCCACCACTGCGCCTACCGGCACACCAGAGCCCAAGCCTTTGGCCAGGGGCATCACATCGGGCTTGATGCCAGCCCATTGGTGGGCGAACCATTTGCCGGTGCGGCCCATGCCGCACTGCACTTCGTCAATCATCAACAGCCAGTCGCGCTCGTCGCACAGGGCGCGCACATCACGCAGGTAGTCCATGTGCATGGGGTTGACGCCGCCTTCGCCCTGGATGGCTTCAAAAAACACGGCGGTGATGTTGGGGTTGTTGGCGGTAGCGGCCTTGAGTGCTTCTATGTTGTTGATAGGCACCCGCACAAAGCCCTCTACCAAGGGGCCAAAGCCCGCTTGCACTTTGGGGTTGCCGGTGGCGCTGAGCGTGGCAATGCTGCGGCCATGGAAGGCTTTCTCGTACACCACCACTTCGGGGCGCTCTATGCCCTTGTCGTGCCCAAACTTGCGTGCCAGCTTCAAGGCTGCTTCGTTGGCTTCCAGCCCGGTGGAGCAGAAGAAGACATTGCTCATGCCAGAGAGCTGCACCAGCTTGGCGGCCAGCGTCTCTTGGTGGGGGATGTGGTAGTAGTTGGAGGTGTGAATGAGCTTGGTCAACTGGTCTTGAAGCGCAGGCACTAGCTTGGGGTGGTTGTGGCCCAAGGTGTTGACGGCAATGCCGCCCAGCGCGTCCAGGTATTCGCGGCCATTGGTGTCCCACACGCGGCAGCCTTGGCCATGCGACAGGGCAATGGGCAGGCGGCCATAGGTGTTCATCACGTGTGGTGAAGACGGCGTGGCGGTAGACGTAACGGCAGTCATGGCAAAGCTCCGAAATAAGTAGCGTAAAAACAATGCGGCCCAACGCAGGAATACAGATTCAGCTGGGTTGGGCCACTGAAGCCCGATTTTAGGCCTAAGGTACATGGCACTTTGGTGACAAATCAGCATCACTCTAATGCGCCAAATACTTTGCGAAAAATATCATCCATGTCTTATATAAGACATATGAGCTGTTAAAATTTTAACTTGTACGACAAACGCTGTGCTGTGGCAAACTTGAACGCAACATTGGCATCTATTAGATGGTTCCCACCTCTTCCAAAGAACTTTTCATCTTGGGGCTGACCCAAGACGGTAAGACTTTTCGCCCCAGCGACTGGGCCGAGCGCTTGGCCGGGGTGATGAGCCAGTTTCGCCCCGGTGGGCCGCAGCCCGGTAGCCATTTGGGCTATTCGCCGTGGTGTGTCCCCACCTCGTTTGGTCAGGTGAAGTGCGTCATCATTCACAGCGACTTGCGCGACTACGACGTGATGGCTTGGGACTTTTGCATGAACTTTGCTAAAAACAATCAATTGCAGGTGAGCGAAACGCGCCCTGAGAGCCTTAAATCCTGAGGCACTTGCGCACCTCCAGCTCAGAACTGAGCACCCCCTCGGCTATAATGGGGAGCTTCACCGCAACCTGTACGCCTAGAGCTCTCTCAAGCACCATCCCCTCAAGCAGCATGCCAAGAATTAGTTCTTGAGCGCGTCTGGGCGTACCCGAAAACTACATCCGGAGAACCCAGTGCTTTTGTCTTTACAGGGAAACACCCCATCCGCCATCTTGGCGCTCGCAGACGGCACGGTCTATATTGGCAATTCCATCGGGGCAGCAGGCTCCACGGTAGGCGAGGTGGTGTTTAACACCTCCATGACCGGCTACCAGGAAATCCTGACCGACCCCAGCTACTGCCAGCAGATCGTCACGCTCACTTACCCCCACATTGGCAACTACGGCATCAACCCCGAAGATGTCGAGTCGGGCAAAGTGCACGCCGCAGGCCTGATCATCAAAGACCTGCCCCTAGTGGCCTCTAACTTCCGTTCCACCCAAACGCTGAGCCAATATTTGGTGGCCGAAGGCACGGTGGCCATTGCCAATATAGACACCCGCCAGCTCACCCGCCAACTGCGCACGCAGGGCGCGCAAAACGGGTGCATCTTGGCGCTGAGCGCCGGTCAGACCATTACCCAAGAAATCATTGCCAAAGCCGTGGCCGCCGCCAAGGCCGTGCCCAGCATGGCGGGCTTAGACCTTGCCAAAGTGGTGTCTAGCACCACAAGTTATGCGTGGACAGAGTCTGAGTGGGCCTTGGCCCGCGCAGACGGCACGCCAGGCTACGGCCAGCAAACTGCGCCAAAGTTTCACGTAGTGGCTTATGACTTTGGTGTGAAGAAAAACATCTTGCGCATGTTGGCCCAGCGCGGCTGCAAAGTCACCGTGGTGCCTGCGCAAACGTCCGCCGCTGAAGTATTCAAGCTCAAGCCCAACGGCGTGTTCCTCTCCAACGGCCCTGGCGACCCCGAGCCATGCGACTACGCCATCGCCGCCGCCAAAGAGCTGATCGAGAGTGGCTTGCCCACCTTTGGTATTTGCTTGGGTCACCAGATCATGGCGCTGGCCAGCGGGGCCAAAACCTTCAAGATGAAGTTTGGTCACCACGGTGCCAACCACCCGGTGAAAGACCTCGACAGTGGCCGTGTGTCCATCACCAGCCAAAACCACGGTTTTGCGGTGGACGAAAAAACATTGCCCGCCAATATGCGCGCCACCCACATCAGCCTGTTTGACAACACGCTGCAGGGCCTAGAGCGCACGGATAAGCCCGCGTTCTGCTTTCAGGGTCACCCTGAGGCATCGCCCGGTCCCAGCGACATCGGCTACCTGTTTGACCGCTTTATTGGGCTGATGGAGAAGCGCTGATGGTGGCGCAGCCAAAATCAGTTTCTGGATCGCCGGAAGTGGATGTGTCTGGTGTGGGCGCTCGCATAGAGTCCCAAGTGCTGGTGGTGCGCGGGCATCGTGTGCTACTGGCCCAGCAGCTTGCTTCGCTATACGGTGTTGAAACTAAGGTTCTGAATCAGGCTGTGCAACGCAACATCGACCGTTTCCCGCTGGATTTCATGTTTCGGCTGGAGCCTGCCGATCTGGCGGCTTTAAGGTCACAAACTGTGACCTTAAACGCGCAAGTGCTTGATATTCAAGAGGTTTCCAGCTCCGTTGGACTGGCTGGCGGGCGTGGGAAAAGCGTCAAATACCTGCCCTACGCCTTCACTGAGCAAGGCGTTGCCATGCTCTCTAGCGTACTCAAGTCGCCGCGTGCTATTGCAGTGAATATTGAAATCATGCGCACCTTTGTGAAGCTGCGCGGGATGTTGGCAGAGCATGCCGACCTTAAGCGCCGTCTCAACCAGCTTGAAAAGAAATACGACGACAACTTTCGCATGGTGTTCGATGCCATTCATGAACTGATGGACGAGCCCACACCCGGTGCCTACGCTCGCAGGCGTATTGGGTTTATCAAAGATCGCAAGGAAAAATAAAAATGCCAAAACGTACCGACATTAAAAGCATCCTCATCATTGGCGCAGGCCCCATCATCATTGGGCAAGCGTGTGAGTTTGACTACTCTGGTGTGCAAGCCTGCAAGGCGCTGCGCGAAGAGGGCTACAAAGTCATTCTGATTAACAGCAACCCCGCCACCATCATGACCGACCCCGCCACGGCGGACGTCACCTACATCGAGCCCATCACCTGGCAAACGGTCGAGAAGATCATCGCCAAAGAAAAGCCAGACGCGATTTTGCCCACCATGGGTGGCCAAACGGCGCTGAACTGCGCGCTGGACTTGTGGCACAACGGCGTGTTGGAGAAGTACAAGGGCGCTGCCACCGGCAAAGCCGTAGAGCTGATCGGTGCCACGCCCGAGGCCATTGACAAAGCCGAAGACCGCCTCAAGTTCAAAGACGCCATGACCAAAATTGGCCTGGGCTCTGCGCGCTCGGGCATTGCCCACAGCATGGACGAAGCATGGGCTGTGCAAAAAACGCTGGGATTCCCCACTGTGATTCGCCCCAGCTTCACGCTGGGTGGCACGGGTGGCGGCATCGCCTACAACTCAGAAGAGTTTGAAGTCATTTGCAAGCGCGGGCTGGAAGCTTCCCCCACCAACGAGCTGCTGATTGAAGAATCGCTCTTGGGCTGGAAAGAGTACGAGATGGAAGTGGTGCGCGACAAGGCGGACAACTGCATCATCGTGTGCTCTATTGAAAACTTAGACCCCATGGGTGTGCACACCGGTGACTCCATCACCGTGGCCCCCGCCCAGACCTTGACTGACAAGGAATACCAAATTTTGCGCAATGCCTCTTTGGCCGTGTTGCGCGAAATTGGCGTGGATACCGGTGGGTCTAACGTGCAGTTCTCCATCAACCCGGTCGATGGCCGCATGGTGGTCATTGAGATGAACCCGCGTGTGTCGCGCTCATCCGCGCTGGCCTCCAAAGCCACAGGCTTCCCCATTGCCAAAGTAGCGGCCAAACTGGCTGTGGGCTTTACTCTGGACGAGCTGCGCAACGACATTACGGGTGGCGCTACGCCGGCCAGTTTTGAGCCCAGCATCGACTACGTGGTCACCAAAATCCCGCGTTTTGCGTTTGAAAAATTCCCCACGGCCGACAGCCGCCTCACCACACAAATGAAGAGTGTGGGCGAGGTCATGGCCATGGGCCGCACCTTCCAAGAGTCCTTCCAAAAAGCCCTGCGCGGTCTGGAAGTGGGCGTGGACGGCATGAACGAAAAAACCCAAGACCGCGAGGTGCTGGAGCGCGAACTCGGCGCCCCGGGCCCCGAGCGCATTTGGTACGTGGGCGACGCGTTTGCCCAAGGCATGAGCGTGGACGAAGTGTTTGCGCTCACCAAAATCGACCCTTGGTTTTTGGTTCAGATCGAGCAGATCGTCAAGATTGAATTGGAAATTGAACGCTTGCCCCAGCCCGCTAGCGGCAGTGCTCTAGACGCAATAGACGCCGCCACCCTGCGCAGCCTCAAGCAAAAAGGCTTCTCAGACCGCCGCTTGGCGCGCCAGTTCAAAACCACCGACACCGCCGTGCGCAACAAGCGCCGCGCCTTGGGTGTGCGCCCTGTGTACAAGCGGGTGGATACCTGCGCTGCAGAGTTCAGCACCAACACGGCCTACATGTATTCCACCTACGAGGCCGATGGTGCCGAGTGCGAAGCCGCACCTACGGATAAGAAAAAAATCATGGTGCTCGGTGGTGGCCCCAACCGCATTGGCCAAGGTATTGAGTTTGACTACTGCTGCGTGCACGCTGCGCTGGCCATGCGCGAAGACGGGTACGAGACCATCATGGTCAACTGCAACCCCGAAACCGTGTCCACCGACTACGACACCTCTGACCGCCTGTACTTCGAGCCACTCACGCTGGAAGACGTGCTGGAAATCGTGGACAAAGAAAAGCCCGTGGGCGTGATCGTGCAATACGGCGGCCAAACGCCTTTGAAGTTGGCGCTAGACCTAGAGGCCAACGGCGTGCCTATCATCGGCACCAGCCCCGACATGATTGACGCCGCCGAAGACCGCGAGCGTTTCCAAAAACTGCTGCACGAGCTTAAATTACGCCAGCCGCCCAATGCCACCGCGCGCACCGAGCCAGAAGCCTTGGAAAAAGCCGCCGCCCTGGGTTACCCCCTGGTGGTGCGCCCCAGCTACGTGCTGGGTGGTCGCGCCATGGAAATTGTGCACGAGCAGCGCGACCTAGAGCGCTACATGCGCGAAGCCGTGAAGGTGAGCAACGATTCCCCCGTGCTGCTAGACCGCTTTTTGAACGACGCCATTGAGTGCGATGTGGACTGCATTCGCGACTCTGCCGACGTTACCTTCATTGGCGGCGTGATGGAGCATATCGAGCAAGCCGGTGTGCACAGCGGCGACTCGGCCTGCTCTTTGCCGCCCTATAGCCTGAGCGCGCAGACGGTTGCCGAGATCAAACGCCAAACCGCCGCCATGGCCCGCGCCCTGAACGTGGTGGGCTTGA
>JBIIYT010000381.1:0-2881 GCA_044346675.1 Rhodoferax sp.
AACGGCCATGAATGTGGCTAGGCTTAAACTCTTTGATTCCTTTAACCAACGACCCAAAACTGCCGCCTGATTCAAACTACCGAATCACCCAACGCTCAGACTCATACCTGATTTGGAAAATACTGGGGGTAAACCCCTTTATGGAGGCAATTCAGTCGCCTTGCTTGACCCAGCGCTTGATGGCCTCGGTAGTCTCCCGCTCAATGCCGTTGTAGCCGTGGTGGGCAAAGGCCTCGCAGGGGTCGCCCTCGGAAATGCCGCCTTCGATAGCAATGAAGTCGGTTCCGTAGCGGGTGTGGGAGGTTTTGGCAGCGTTAAAGCCTGTGACGTGGCAGCTGTCATTCACGTGGTGCACCACCAAGTGGCGGTTTTGGAAACGCTTGCCGTCAAACGACGCAATGCGGTTCATGGACGAGGTATGAATTTCCCCTGCAATGCGTGTGGACAAATAGGGAGCCAAGGCCATGGTGTCAAAGGTGCCCCGGCTCGTACCCATGAGGTAAATCTTGGCTTTTGGAAAGCGCACCCCTAGGTCGTCAATCAGGGCTTGGATGCGTTCTTCTGATTGGGTGGAGTTGGTGGCTATCGTGGCGAATTCCCTGTCCACCCAAAACGGGCGTGCGCGCAGCAAAAAGTTGGAACGTTTGCCGTAAACCAATTTGTCTCCTTGCATGTGGGGGTCAACCAAGCCGTTGCCCCCGGGGAACAGTATGAAAACGTACCTTGGCGTGGCGGACGCAGCATTGAGCACGTAGGGTACCGATGTGCCGCTGGGTGTGGTGGCTGAGGTCACTAACACGTCTTCTGCCCATACTGAGCAAGACCCCCAAAGAAGCAATACCAAGGCTAGTAGACGCATAGACATTTGTCACTCATAGAGGGTTGAAGTGCAAGGTGTGGCGGCGAAGATCTATGAAGACGACTGGCAGGCCTGCCGCATGGCCGCCAGCAAAGTAGTGGGGTCTTGCGCGCCCGAGACCGATACCACGTTGTTGAAGATAAAAAACGGCACCCCGTTGATGCCCATGGCGCGCGCATGGGCGTCCGCTTGCGCCACGGCGTCCAGTTGTTCGGGGTCGCTCACAAAGGCGCGTGCGGCCACTGGGCTTAAGCCCGCCTCTTGGGCAATGTCAATGAGCACATCCACGCTGCCAATAAAACGGTTTTCGACAAAGTAGGCTTGGAGCAAGCGCTCTTTCATGTCGTTGCCATCGGCATCGCCCTGCTGGGCAAAGGCAATCAGCGCGTGCGCGGCCAGCGTGTTGGGCTGCAGGGTGATGCCGTCAATATTCAGCGCCAAGCCCACCGCGTGGCCGGCGGCGCGCACGCGTTCATAAATCTCGGCAGCCTGCTTTGGCCCACCAAACTTGTCTTCCAAGTACTGCTTGCGCGACATGCCTTGGGTGGGCATGTCGGGGTTGAGCTGAAACGGGTGCCAGCGCACCACCACATTGGGCAGGTCGTGCGCTTGGGGCAGGGCCAGTGCGGCCTCTAGCTTGCGTTTGCCAATAAAGCACCAGGGGCAAACCACGTCGGAGACGACGTCAATGGTGAGCGTGGGCGAGTTCATTGATTGCTGGGAAAGCTAAACGCAGTCCCTTCGCGCACGTTGCTGGAGGGCCAGCGCTGGGTGATGGTTTTGCGCTGGGTATAAAAGCGCACCGCATCCGGCCCATAGGCTGAAAGGTCGCCAAACAGCGAGCGCTTCCAGCCACCAAACGAGTGGTAGGCCACTGGCACGGGCAGGGGCACGTTCACGCCCACCATGCCTACCAAAATGTTGTCGGTGAAGTAGCGCGCCGCCTCGCCATCGCGGGTAAAGATGCAGGTGCCGTTGCCGTACTCGTGGGCGTCGATCAGGTCCATGGCCTCTTGCAAAGTTTTCACGCGGACCACACCCAGCACGGGCCCAAAAATTTCTTCTTGGTAGATCACCATGCCGGGTTTGACGTTGTCAAACAGACAGGGGCCTAGAAAGTAGCCCGCCTCACTGCCCGGCACCTTCACCCTGCGGCCATCTACCACCAGCTTGGCGCCTTCGCCTACGCCTTGGTTCACATAGCCTTTGACCTTGTCCAAATGCGCCTTGGTGACCAGTGGCCCCATGTCGTTGGTGGAGTCGGTGCCTGGGCCCACTTTCATTTTGGCAATCTCGGCCTTCAGGCCCGCCACCACGGCGTCGGCTGTTTCATCGCCCACCGCGACCACCAAGGGGATGGCCATACAGCGCTCGCCGCATGAGCCGTATGCCGCGCCCATCAGGGCGCTCACCGCGTTGCCAATGTCGGCGTCGGGCATCACCACCGCATGGTTTTTGGCGCCGCCCAGGGCTTGCACACGCTTGCCCTTGGCGCAGCCCGTGGCGTAAATATGTTGGGCAATGGGGGTGGAGCCCACAAAGCTCACGGCGCGCACCCGGGGGTCTGCCAAGAGCGCGTCCACTGCCTCTTTGTCGCCCTGCACTACGTTCAGCACGCCGGGGGGCAGGCCCGCCTGCAAGGCGAGCTGGGCTACCAGCAATGCGCTGCTGGGGTCGCGCTCTGAGGGTTTGAGCACAAAGGTGTTGCCGCAGGCCACGGCCATAGGCCACATCCACAGCGGCACCATCACGGGAAAGTTAAACGGGGTAATGCCAGCGGCCACGCCCAGGGGCTGAAACTCGCTCCACGAGTCCACGCCAGTGCCCACGTTTTTGCTGTGCTCGCCTTTGAGCAGCTCGGGCGCATAAGAGGCGTATTCCACGTTCTCAATGCCGCGCTGCAACTCGCCCATGGCATCACTCAGCACCTTGCCATGCTCAGCGGTGACGAGGGCGCAGATGGCGTCGGCGTTTTCTTCCAACAAGGTTTTGAGCTTGCTCATGACCCGTGCGCGCTTAAGC
>JBIIYT010000382.1:0-2871 GCA_044346675.1 Rhodoferax sp.
GGCAAATGGTCGTGGGCGTATTCACTCTCGCTGCGGGCATCGATGACGGTGTCAAATTCGTGCAAGCGGGCCAACACGTCGTCGGCGTTCAATACGGTCAGGCTCATTTGAGCAGCTTTCGGGCCGTGGGCCACACATTGTTCAGCATGATGGGCTGGGCAGCGGCGGTGGGGTGAATGCGGTCGCTTTGAAACAGGCGCAGTGAATCGGGCACATCGGCCACACCTTTGAGCAAAAACGGCACCAAGGGCACCTTGGTAGTTTGCGCGACGGTGGTATAGGTGCTGGCAAAGCGCTTGGCGTAGTCTTGGCCATAGTTGGGTGGCATTTGCATGCCCACCAACAGTGCTTTGGCGCCCGTGGCTTGCACGGCCCGCACCATGGCCAGCAGGTTGTCTTGTGTCATTTGCAGGGGCAGGCCACGCAGCGCATCGTTGGCTCCCAGCTCAATCACAACCAGCGTGGGCCGGTGTTGCGTTAGCAGGGGCGCAAGGCGAGCCCGCCCGCCCGATGTGGTGTCGCCACTGATGCTGGCGTTCACCACCCTGGCGGCTATCTTCTCCTGCGCCAAGCGCTGCTCCATCAGCGCCACCCAGCCGGTGCCGCGTTTAAGGCCATACTCAGCACTTAAAGAATCGCCCAGCACCACAATGGTGGGGAAAATGGTGGTGGAAGGTGTGGGTGCAGCAGGCGTAGCAGGCACTTGGGCCTGTGCCGCACAAAGCCCTGCAAACCCTAGCGTTAAGCCCACCGCGATAAAGTGTCGTCGATACAAATGGAGTCCTATGCCTGATTCAATTATTTCCGTTGAGCATATCTTTAAAGCGGTAACCGATTCCACGGGCACGCTAGAGATACTGCGTGACATCGATTTTGCGCTAAAAGCGCGCGAGACGGCGGCTATTGTCGGCGCGTCGGGTTCGGGCAAGAGCACCTTGCTGTCCATCATTGCCGGGTTGGACACGCCCACCAGCGGCACCGTGTGCCTGGCCGGGCAAGATTTATTTGCCATAGACGAAGATGCCCGTGCCGCTTTGCGCGCCCGTAAAGTGGGTTTTGTTTTTCAAAGTTTTCAGCTGCTGGGCAACCTGACTGCGCTAGAAAACGTGATGCTCCCACTCGAATTAGACGGCCGCAAAGACGCCCGCAAGGTGGCCACCGAAATGTTAGAGCGGGTAGGCCTGTCCCAGCGCCTGCAGGCCTACCCCCGGGTGCTCAGCGGCGGCGAGCAACAGCGCGTAGCCCTGGCCCGGGCCTTTGTGGTGCACCCCGCAGTGCTGCTGGCTGACGAGCCCACAGGCAGCTTGGACTTTGCCACCGGTGAAAAAATCATGGAGCTGATGTTTGATTTGAACAAAGAGCAGGGCACCACGCTGGTGCTGGTCACCCACGACCGGGCCATTGCCGCGCGGTGCGACCGGCGCATCACCATTGAGGCGGGGCAAGTTGCGCTATAAAAATAGGAGCTGCGTGCGCACGTATTAAAAGCGCTAGTGGGTGTTTTTTGCCTAAACTAGAATGCGCGCAGGGGGAGATCCATGGTCACCAAGAAAAACCTTAGCGAAGACGACACCAGCGCCAAATTCATCACGCCCGCACTGTACCAAGCTGGGTGGGCTGAGGCGGCCATTCGCCGCCAAGTCGCGTTCACGGCGGGCCGCATCATTGTGCGGGGCAAGCTGGTCACGCGTGGCAAAGCCAAGCGGGCTGACTATGTGCTCTACATAGGGCACTTTCCCATAGCGCTGATTGAGGCCAAACACAATTTCAAGGCGGTGGGCGACGGCATGCAACAAGCGCTGGACTACGCCACCACGCTCGACATTCCCTTTGTTTTCTCCAGCAACGGCCACGGCTTTGTGCTGCACGACCGCACCGGCACCTCGACCCAGCTGGAAACCACACTGGCGCTGGACGCCTTCCCCAGCCCCACCGAGCTTTGGAGCCGCTACCTCGCCTACAAAGGGCTAACCCCCGCACAAGAGAAGATAGTCACCCAGCCCTACTATGACGACGGCAGCGCCAAAGAGCCCCGCTACTACCAGCGCAACGCGGTCAACGCCGCGGTAGAGGCCATCGCCAAAGGCCAAACCCGCGTGCTGCTGGTCATGGCCACTGGCACCGGCAAGACCTACACCGCGTTTCAGATCATCTGGCGGCTGTGGAAGGCCGGGCAGAAGAAGCGCATTTTGTTTCTGGCCGACCGCAACATCCTCATCGACCAAACCATGGTCAACGACTTTCGCCCCTTTGGCGGGGCCATGGCCAAGCTCAGCGTCAACGCCAAAACCATAGAGCGTGCCGACGGCAGCAAGATCGACCTGGCCCTGGCGATGGACCGCCACATTGATAAAGACGGCGACAACAAGCGCCGCGTGAACGCCGCCTATGAAATTTACTTGGGCCTGTACCAAGCCATCACCGGCCCCGAAGAGCGACAAAAACTGTTCAAGGAATTCAGCCCCGGCTTTTTTGATTTGATCGTGATCGACGAATGCCACCGGGGCAGTGCCGATGCCGACTCGGCCTGGCGCGAGATATTGACTCACTTCCATAGCGCCGCGCAGATTGGCCTCACCGCCACGCCCAAAGAGACCGAATACATCTCCAACAGCGACTACTTTGGCCTGCCCGTATACACCTACAGCCTCAAGCAAGGCATACGTGACGGTTTCTTGGCTCCCTACAAAGTCATCAAGGTGCACCTGGACGTAGACGTGGAAGGCTACCGCCCCATGCCCGGCGATGTGGACCAGTTCGGCAATGAGATTGAAGACCGCCTGTACAACCAGAAAGACTTCGACCGCAACCTCATCATCGACACCCGCACCGCCCGGGTGGCCAAATGGGTTAGCGACTACCTCAAGGCCA
>JBIIYT010000384.1:0-2859 GCA_044346675.1 Rhodoferax sp.
ACTGCGTAAGTAAAACGGGAGCCTTGGGCTCCCGTTTTACTTGGCGCGATGTGATGTGGTTTAGTGCCGATGCAGCTCAGTGCAGTGTGGGGGCTTGCCGAAGTGTTTCCATCACTGGATCGCTTGCGCCGCCTTGTGCCAAATGACTTTTATACCAAACGCTCAGAATGGTACTGACCACAGGGCCCGGGTTGGCTAGCACTTTGTCAATGTCCAGTCCGTTGAGCTTGCAAACGACCTTGACCACGTCCATATCCAAGTCGATGGCATCGGCATCGCAACGGCGCAACTTCAGGTCGGCGAATGAATAGCCTTCTGGTAGTTTGAGGGTGATGTTTGGGTTAAATGACATATATATTGACTGCTAATCCAAGTAAATAAGGCGCAAGCAGCTATTTATTTAATAGCGCTTTCTCCAGCTTGGCGTGTATACCGCCAAAGCCACCATTGCTCATACACAGCACATGGTCGCCCGCGCGTGCTGCGGCTACGACTTGAGCCACCACCGCGTCCACCGTGTCTGCCACTTGCGCGCGCATTCCCATGGGGGCCAGCGCCTCGATAGCGTTCCAGCCCAGGCCGCCACTGTGGCAAAACGCGAGGTCGGCTTCTTCCAAGCTCCAGGGTAGTTGGGCTTTCATGGCACCGAGCTTCATGGTGTTGGAGCGTGGCTCAAACACGGCAAGGATGCGTGCCGCGCCTACCTTGCGACGCAAACCGTTGACGGTAGTGCGAATGGCCGTGGGGTGGTGGGCGAAGTCGTCATAAATGGTCACAGGCAAATCTTTGTCTTTGGTAGTACCCGGCAGTTGCACCTGCGCGCGCATTTCCATGCGGCGCTTGACGTTTTCAAACGTGGCCAGCGCTTGGGCAGCCACGTGGGGTGGCACGCCCACGTGCTCTGCCGCCGTAATGGCGGCCAGCGCGTTGAGTTGGTTGTGCACGCCGCCCAGCGCCCACTGCACGCGGCATACGGTTTTGCCTTGGTATTGCACGTCAAACGCATCGGGTTCGCCGATAGCGGTGAAGTCGCTTACCGCAGCGCCAAAGCTACGCACCTCGCTCCAGCAGCCTTGGTGCTGCACGCGGGCGAGGCTTTCTTCCAGCCCGTTGACCACAACGCGGCCCGTGCTGGGCACGGTGCGCACCAGGTGGTGGAACTGACGCTCGATGGCGGCGAGGTTGTCAAAAATGTCCGCGTGGTCGAATTCCAGGTTGTTCAGAATTGCCGTGCGCGGGCGGTAGTGGACAAACTTGCTGCGTTTGTCGAAAAACGCGGTGTCGTATTCATCTGCCTCAATAACGAACAGAGGAAGGTTGCGTGGGGGGCGCTGCGAAGGCAGTGGGTGACTCTGCTCCGTGTCCCCCGCCCGCGTTGCGGGCTCCTCCTTTACCTCCGCAGAGTCACCCACTGCCTTCGCAGCTTCGGCTATCTTTGTTCCTAAACGCGCAGAGATACCGAAGTTCATCGGTACGCCGCCTACCAAGAAACCGGGCTGCAGACCTGCGCACTCCAATATCCACGTCAGCATGGCCGTGGTGGTGGTCTTGCCGTGCGTGCCGGCGATGGCCAATACATGGCGGCCTTGCAGCACATGCTCTGCCAACCATTGCGGGCCGCTGGTGTAGGGCGCGCCCGCGTCTAGGATTGCTTCCATCAATGGGAACTTGGGCGTGCCCTCGGGCAGCCGTGCGCGGCTGACCACGTTGCCCACTACAAACACATCGGGTTGGAGGGTCATTTGCTCTGCGCCAAAACCTTCTATCAGCTCAATGCCCAGCGCGCGCAGCTGGTCGCTCATGGGGGGGTAGACGCCTGCGTCGCAGCCGGTGACCCGATGGCCTGCTTCGCGGGCCAGCGCTGCTAGGCCACCCATGAAGGTGCCGCAAATACCTAATATATGAATATGCATAGGGCTATTTTGCCAGTGCAAAATGCATGCATGGATGGACTCAAAGCAGAAATTGCCGCCGCAGCGGCGCGCATGGTCGTAGAAGAGGGGCTGGAATATGGCGCTGCCAAGCGCCGTGCGGTCAAGCAACTGGGCTTGTCGCAGCGCGCAGGTTTGCCAGATAACGATCTGGTGGAGGCGGCGGTAGAGGAATACATTGCCGTGTTTTGTGCCGACAGTCAGCCTGCTGAGTTGCGTGCATTGCGCACCTTGGCCCTGCGGTGGATGGAGCGTTTGCGGGCATACCGCCCCCATTTGTGCGGGGCTGTGTGGCACGGCACCGCCACGCGCCGCTCCGATGTGTACCTACAGTTGTTTTGTGATGACCCCAAGGCGGCGGAAATTGGTCTGATTGACATGGGGGTGCGCTTCGAGCCGCGCTTGGTGACTGGGTTTCAGGGCGAAGAGGTTGATGCTTTGAGCGTGCATGTGCTGTGTCCTGAGTTCAATGAATATATTGGTTTGCACCTGCTGGTGCATGACTTTGACGACTTGCGCGGCGCACTCCAACCCGATGCCCGCGGTCGCAAACCCCGGGGTGCGCTGGAGGCGGTGCGTAATTTGTTGCATGATGCAGGTCCATGAATCCCTCCCCCGATGAACCTTTGACTCAGCCATCTCCCGCGCATACGCGGCGTGCTCTGATGGTGACTGCGGGCGCTGTGGCGGCTGTGGCGGGCATTGCATTGGCGCTGCGCCATGAGCAGCCGGGCTCTACTCCATCCCTCCGAGATCCAGTGGATGGGTTTTGGGTAATGCAGTGGCAAACGCCTCAAGGCCAAACTTTGTCCATGAAGTCATTCCAAGGACGTCCTTTGCTGCTTAACTTTTGGGCTACTTGGTGCCCGCCTTGCGTGCAGGAGCTGCCCTTGCTCAATGCCTTTTACCGTCAAAACGCCCGTGCTGG
>JBIIYT010000383.1:0-2859 GCA_044346675.1 Rhodoferax sp.
CTCTTACACGTGCGGCCCACAGAGGTGGCTCGCTGGCACAAAAGACTTTTATGCGCCGTAGGGCTTGAAGAGTTCATAGCCAAGCAATACATTGTCGTTGCAATAAAAGCCTAAGTAACCAACGTTGAGCAACATAACATGAGTCATCCTCTGTCGCGCCCGGATTCAAGCCATCCCGTCGCTTTTTCCTTGTACTGCAAGAGCTATCGAAACGATCTCAAACGTACTTTCCGCTTGGCACAATCTATTGATAAATTCAATGTTGACACAATTCCGTTCTATGTGTCCGCACCTCGTGCGGACATTCCATTGTTCCAAGATTTTCTTGGCAATACCTCTGCGGTCTTGGTGGAAGATGAAGACATCATCGGAAAGAACCCCAAAATCGACCTCGACAGGTTGCAGTCATTGCACGGCGGCCTGACACAACAGATTGTGAAGTCCGAGTTCTGGCGAATGAATTTTTCAAGCAACTATTTGTGTTTGGATGCTGACTCATTTTTTATTAGACCTTTCGCGACAGACTACTTCTTGAGCAGTGAAGGCACCGCCTATACAGTGATCGATGAAGCACATGAACTACTAGATGCCGCCCTGAGCATGAATAAGCTCGCCGTGATCGACAATTTTCAACGAGAGACGAGGTTGTTTAAGGAAATTTTTGAACGTAAAGGGCGAGACTACAGCTTTGGCCCCAATCCCGTTATTTGGAGCAATGCGGTCTGGCGGAGTTTGGAGGCAAATTTTCTAGACCCTCTGGGGATCAGTTTTTTAGAGGCTGTTTTGCGTGCCCCCATTGACGCTAATTGGTACGGCGAAGCGCTGCTCAAGTTCAAAGCAATTCCTATGCTTCCATGCCAACCGCTGTTCAAGGTCTACCACTATGCGTGGCAACTCGACAGGGATATCAAATCCAAGGTGGGAGAGAAAGAACTCGCTCGACTTTATGCTGGCGTGATCTACCAGTCGGCTTGGGACCGTGAAATGGACTGGCCTTCAGAGCCCGGCAAGTGGAGATCCAAGCTCGCGCGCCGACTACGGCGTGGCCTGGGGCGAATGTAAGGATTTCGCCTGTGTTGCCTTCAGAGCGAAGTAGGCATACGAAAGTACAAAACACTGCATATCAAACATGTGGTCGCGAAACACCGAGTCGGTAAAGGCGCGCACCATCCAAAAAATGGAAAGCGTCACCAACACAATAGCCCATTCATTCGGCTGCTCAGACGCGTGCAAAGCCCGGTACCCCGTGCGCAGATAGTGCAGAAATACCCAGAAGTACAAAAGCACCCCAAGCCAGCCAATAGCAAGTGCGGTATCGACCCAACCATTGTGGGCATGGGCCATATAGCTGTCCGGTTGCGGACAATGCAGTCGCAATAGCTTCTTATACGCCTGCCTAGAACCATCGAGTCCCCAGGGGTTTTCCAATGCCAATTCGGTGCCCGCGCGCAGCAACACCACCCTAGACCCATCCCCATCTTTCACACTTGAAATTGCACGCTGGGCCAAGTCGCCAGTGCTATACATGGAGGTAATCTGTGCCTCCACACTGGCGGTGCCTTCGCATTGAAGTTGTAGCGCATCGCCCAGCCAGCCTGCCACGATGTTTGACTTCATATAGGTCCATCGAGGGTCGTTTTTCGCAGCCACCCCCAACACCAGGGCGCCGGCTAACAACACTCCAGCCAGACCTAAAAAGATGGGCGCCTTCTTTACAGTGGTGCGACTCAGTGCAGCAGTTACCAAAACCAACACCCCTGCAAAAACACTAAACGCCAAGCCCGCTCGCGAACGTGCAAAAGCAGTAGCCAAGAAACAGGCAAAAACCAAAATCCAAATTGCGTACTTTGGAGATTTCTTGTTGGCAACCAAGCTCGCTATGAGTAGAAGCACACCTTGGCAAGCGGCATAGCCCAAGTCTGCATGGTGAGTTTCACGACCCCAATAGCCCCAGGGGATAGAGGAGGTTTGCCAGGCGTGGACAAGGACAAATCCTAGGTAGACGACGATGGTGACGCAGCTCACCAGTCCAAGGTAAAAACTACTGCCCCAACGCGTTGACGCCAATCGACTGGCCACTCCAGCGCCTGCCACCATGGCCAATAAGCCCACGCCCCATTGCTCGCCAAGGCTCTTCCACGCCACTGGAGCGTCTCTAGAGATCAAAGGAAAGGCAATCAAGTAAACGCCAAAGAGGATGACCGGCAGCGCAAAGTGTGGAAAGGTTCTGTCCTTCACAAACTGCCACGATAGGATCAACAAAAGCAAAAGCAAAGCGACGTTGCGCAAAGCAATCGTCTCTGACATGGGCAACACTGCAAGGTAAATTGCTCCAAACAAACCCACCCACATATTCGAGCTCAATAGCCAGGACTTGAAAATTTTCATAACAATGATTTTACTTTTCTATTCCACAACCAGCGCTTGAACCAACTGCGAGGGGCATCCCCTGTCAGTGCACCTATGCGAAGGTCATGACGGGCTTGCAGCGCGGGTGTCCATCGAGACAGCCGCTTCAACTCTTGGTACCTCTGTAAAACAGCAAGGTTGTCGAGTCGCGTGTGCTCCACAAGCGCGTAGGGGTGTTTGCTCAACAATAGCCTTTTATTGCGTTTCATTAGTGCCATAGCGGCAGCACTTGCCTTGAAGGTAGCACTCCCTAAATGGAGCACAAAAACATCTTCGGTAATCATTTGCTCATAGCCAGCCGCGCGCACGCGCAGGCTAAAGTCAAAATCTTCGTAGTAGCCTAGGCCAAACGCGCGGTCTAAGCCACCTAACTCTTTCCACACCGAGGCACGCACCGCAACACAAAAGAAATCGCAGCGATAGGCAGGCATCAACTCACCGCTAGGGTTG
>JBIIYT010000385.1:0-2851 GCA_044346675.1 Rhodoferax sp.
ATCGTTCACGCCCCGAGTCTGCCGCGGCACGCGAGGCTCTGATGTTGGCGTCTTGCTCTAAAGCGGCTTGGTAGACCTGCTTTAAATCCATGATTGCGGTTTGCGACCAACTTGCCAAGGCAAGGCTGGACAGTAAGCAAACCAACGCAGATTTTCTTAAAAGCTTTGAGGCTCTCATTACACTTCCTTCATGGAAGCGGCCAAGCGCTTCGTTAAAGGATAAATTAAATATTTCAACAAAGAACGCTCGCCTGTTTTAATCACAATTTCGGCAGACATTCCTGGTTGCATTCGACGCTGCCCCAAAGTTTTCATGCCAGCCGGCGTGACTTGAACTCGAGCTAAATAATAGGAGTACTGCGGTTGCTGGGGGTCACTGAGCAAATCACCCGAAATTGACATAATCTTGCCCTCCACCACCAACTGCGGAGTATGCGGAAAAGCGTTAAAACGAATATCAGCCTCTAAGCCAGTTTTCACTTTGTCAATCAGGTGAGGAGGAATATGCGCCTCCAATAAAAGCGTTTGATTTTCAGGCACGATGTCTAATAGTTTTTGACTAGGCTGCAACACAGCGCCCACGGTCTGAACTGTTAGACCCACCACTTGGCCATTGGTAGGTGCTTTGATTTCCATGCGATTCAAATCGGCAGTTACCGCTACGAATTTTTCTGCATCAGATTGCGCCTCCCGCGTTACATCGGCCAACTGGGATTCAATTTCTTTGCGATATTCTTGTTTGCGTGCTATAGCGCGTTGTGTTAGCTCGGCCACCTGCCTCGAAATGCGCAAGCTATTGCCAGTCAGATCGGCTATAGAAACATTGGACTCAGCCACCATGCGCTCAAGCTCTAATTGACGATTGCGGGGCACATAGCCTTCTTTCACCATGCCCCGGGTGTTGGTCAGCTCTTCTGTCAGCAGGGCCAACTGGTTACGGCGCTGGACTAAAATATTTTGATACGATCCAAATTGTTCTTTTAAGCCTTGCGTGCTTTCTTCAAGGCCTTGCAGTTCAGCAGCCAAGGCGGCTCGGCGGGCTTGAATGAGTTGCTGCTGGATGTTCACTTGTTGCTTAATCAACGGGTCGCTCATGGCTTCTTTTACATCGGGGTGAAAGTCAATTGAATCTCGCCCAGCTTGCTCTGCAAACAATCTGCTTTGCATGGTTCTAAAGCCCAAATAGCGCTGGCGCACGGCTTCGTAGTTGGCTTTGGCCACTGCGCCATCCAAGCGAAGCAACGGCTCTCCCTCTTTAACTCGCTGACCTTCTTGTACCAAAACTTCTTTCACAATGCCGCCAGACAAGTGCTGAACCGTTTTACGTTTGGTGTCCAAGGTCACCATTCCTATTGTTGGCACGCCTTCATCTAATGGTGCAAAACCAGCCCATAGCAAGAAGCCGCCAAAGCCCACCGCCAGAACAAGCAGCCCCGTTCTAGCCACTGCTCGAGTGTCGGTAGAGGCGCCTATGCCGCCCTCTTCGTTGGAGGTGACCACTTGTGCATCTTGCACAAATGATTTCAAAGATTGTTTCAAATTTGATTTGGCCATGACCGTCTCAATTAAAGTGTCAAAAAAATTAGGAATTTGAAGAAGACTTACCTTCAACAAAATCTTGTGGGTCAGATGGATCAGCAGTGGAAATGGGCGTCTCAGACGGAACTTTTACAGACCGTGCCTCTTGGGCCGTTTCGCGTTGTTGCTGCAAAGCAGCCAGCACACCGTCTCGCGGGCCACTGGCCTGCACAGCGCCTTGCTGCAGTATTAGCAAGCGATCTGCCACACTCACAATGCCGGGCCGGTGGGTAATCAGAACTACAGTTTTGCCTTTGGCTTTAATGCTCAGTACGGCACGAACCAGTGCGGCTTCGCCTTCTTCGTCTAGATTAGCGTTAGGTTCATCAAGTACCACCAATTCAGGGTCACCATACATTGCACGAGCCAAGCCAATTCGCTGTCGTTGGCCACCCGATAGCAACCCCCCTGCTTCACCAATAGGGGTATCGTAACCTTTCGGAAACCGCAAAATCATTTGGTGTAAGCCCGCTGAATCGGCGGCAGATATTACCTTTTCAGACATCACTTGGCCTGCGCGTGCAATGTTCTCTGCAATGGTGCCCTCAAAGAGCTCGATATCTTGGGGTAAGTAGCCAATGTGGGGCCCCAGCTCCATGCGGTTCCAATTCAAAATGTCCTGACCATCAAGCAATACTTGCCCACTTGAGCTGGGCCAAATTCCTAACAGAACCCGTGCCAAAGTAGATTTGCCCGAGCCTGATGCGCCCAGCACCACCGTTATGGTGCCAGCCGGCATGATGGCACTCACACCCTTCAAAATAGGATCTTTGCGGCCTGGCGCAGAAGCTACCACTTCATTTAAAACTATATCGCCTTTTGGTACCACACCCATAGGTGCTTTTTCGCGAAGGGGGTGTGCCTCCATCAAATCGCGCAGTCTAATGAATGCATCTTTGGCACTTAAAAAAGCTGTCCAAGTACCCACCAATAAGTCTATAGGTGCTAAGGCTCGGGACATAAGCACGTTGGCTGCAATCATGCCCCCAGGCGACAACTCGCCTTGAATGACCAGCAGTGCGCCACCACCCAATGAAAGCGACTGCTGGGTGTAACGCACAAATTTGCTCCATGCCATCACTTTCCCTCTCACTGCATGCGCGTGCATTTCTGTGTTCATGGCTTTGGCATTGCGCTCAGCCCAGCGCCGATACAAATGACTCGCCATGCCCATCGATTCAATGACCTCTGCATTGCGAAACTTATTTTGTAAGTAGCCAACCTCTTCTTGATGTGACCTTGTGGCTGAATTCATCGCAAGCTTTTCAACGTT
>JBIIYT010000386.1:0-2845 GCA_044346675.1 Rhodoferax sp.
ACTTGGCGGCGGGCAGAGCGCAAAACGCGGTCTAAAAATTCTCGAACCTTGTCATGCTGGTTTTGTGTAGCACGCACGCTGATGTTGCCGGTCTCGGGGTTGGCAATAACCGAGGCTGCCTCGCGAAACTGGGCGCGCGCCGTGTCGGCGGCAGTGGTGACCGCACCACCACCTGCCGTAGCCGCTATGCGGGGAGCCGACGCACCAGTAACACCACCACCGGCGGTTGCCCCCCCCGCACCGGTAGCAGCCCCCGATGTGGGGGCAGCGGCTGGCGCAGCAGGGGCTGTACCTGCGCCAGCACCTGAGGTGCCTGCCCCAGAAGTATCCGCGCCAGGGATTACTTTATCGGTCTCACGCAGCAAGTCGCGTACATTGCCCACCAGGGTGTCCCAGAACCGATTGTTCGAGATGCCGGCTATCGCCGAGGTGGAAGCGTTAGCTCCTGAACCGCCACCGCCACCGCCAGCCCCTGCACCGGTGCTCGCCACGTTGGTCGAAGTGGAGACGTTGGTTACGGAATCACGTCGGATGTTGGGGTAGTCAATGCGGTAGTTTTTGAGGTAGGGCGTATCGGGCAAGATGGACAAGTTGCGCCCTTGCATTTCATAGCGCAGGTCTACTTGGCGGGCCACGCGGTCCAAAATCTCGGTCAAGGTCTGGTCCCGCACATTCATAGTTACCGTCCCGGTGATGGCGGGGTGAATGTCTACATTGAGCTTGGCATCGCGCGCCAATGCGAATAAGAGCTGCTGCACCGATACGTTTTGCATGACCACGCTGTACACCTCTTGCTTAGGCGTGGGCCGGGGTGGTTTGGGCAGCGGGGGCTGCGTAGCAAACTCGGGCGGCTTGCCCGCCACTACCGGGGCAGGAAGCATGTGGTTTTTTGAAACCGGCGGGGCCTGCGGGGCCGAGCATGCTGCCAACCCCAAAGCCAAGCTGTAAGTTAGTTTGGGGCTCCAACGCCTAAGGGACGGGTACATATTGATTACGTTCATAGTTGTTAGTTTTCTCAAAAGCACCATCCAATTTTATTTGGGCCCAGGTTCTGACTATCGGTTTGTTAACTTTTAAAACATCTGGCAAAGCCGCCAAAGCCTGATCGCGCGTATCGTAATTTCCAAAATATACAGACACAAAATTACGCCCACTGTAAGTGGTTAAGTGGGCGTATAGCTGCGCGGGGTCTAAGTGTTGGCCTACAAATTTGAAATAGTCAAGAGCACTGAACATGCGAGGAATTGCCGCTAGCTGAAGGGTGGAGCCTTTCAGGTCGGGGAGCATAAGCGCGATGTGAGTGCGCGTCAAGTAAGCCTCTATTCCGTCAGGCTTACTTCGGGTTGGCCTGCCACATCCTCAACCGCAACCAATTTCTCTTGCACCTCAAGTGCTTCGTCACGTTGTTGAGCCCGCACCTCCACAGGCTGGGCCGTGGCGACCATTGGCCCAGCCACCGCTGCATAGCCACTGCGGTGCTGCCCAAACTGCCACACCGCTAGCACTGTGACCGCACTAGCCAGAGCCACACTTGCCACCGTCCACTGCCACACTAGGCCACCCTTTGGCAGGCCGGGCCTGGTGCGCACAACATAAAGCTCATTGATGGCGTCGATCACGTGCTGCTTCTGCACCACCATCTCACCCTTTGCAAAAGCCCCAAGCAAGGCTTTGTCGGCCAACAAGTTAACACGCCGCACCCGCCCACCCGCCGCCCTGGCTAAGTGCGCCAATGCCTTAGCCGAAAACAGGACCGAGCCCCTCCACCCGGCGGCGCGAACGCGGTGATCTATGTAAGCACAAACCTCTGCATCAGGCAACGCTTGCAATTCGAAACGGTGGATGACCCGGTCGCGCACTTGGCGAAGACGCGTGTCGGCCAACAAAGTGTCCAGTTCAGGCTGGCCAAAGAGCATGATGTTGACCAGTTTATGGCTTTGGGTCTCCAAGTTGGAGAGCAAGCGAATTTCTTCCAAACTCTCGGGCGGCATGGCGTGCGCCTCGTCCACCACCAGCAGCACACGCTGCCCCAGGCCATGGCGGCGCAATAGCTCCTGATGCAACGCGGAGAGCTTGGCCTCGGGAGTGGTTGGCAAATTGACTACACCCAAATCGCGGCCGATAGCGCTGAGAATCTCGTCGCGAGAAAAGCAGGGGTTGGGCAGGTATACGGTGCTGACGTCGGTGCCGAGTTTGCTAAGCATTAGCCTCGAGAGCATGGTTTTACCGCTGCCCACTTCAGCCACCACGGTGATGATGCCCTCTTCATGCTTGGCCACATGCAACAAAGCCGACAAAATATCGCCCCGACGCCCACCAGAGAAAAAGAAATCCAGATCGGGGGTAATTTTGAACGGGGGCTTTTTTAGCCCGAAGTGATCTAAGTACAAGGAAGACATTTGACCAACTTACGTTTTTTGGGGCACTAAATTATGTTTAGCCTTTGATTATCCAATGCGCATTGACGTCGAAGCGCTGCCAAATGTATGGCGGCGGACATTTGAGCTAAAGAGGTTGCGTTTTCGCTTACCCATCACAGGTACACCAGCAAATGTTTTGACGCAAACAATTCAAGCGACGGCAGATATCTGAGCGCGGGAAAATCGTTCGATCGCTTAAACACCGGCCATACGTGCGCTGGCAGGAGTTCGAAGAATTTGATTTACCAGGAGCGTCAGGCATGCAATATTATTTTGAAATACATTCTCGCAATGCCATAGAAGTGGTCCGACGAATTTGAACAGTAGGATAAGTGGAAATCCAAGCGATTTTGAATGCTCCGGCGCAAGCCGGGCGTATTGGAACTTTCACTATGAAACTGAAGAAGAAGACCACAGTCGCGCGC
>JBIIYT010000064.1:0-9605 GCA_044346675.1 Rhodoferax sp.
TCAAAATTCCAATCGCCAGCCCCAATGTCACCATGGCAGTCCCTCCATAGCTGATGAAGGGCAGCGGTACCCCCACCACCGGCAAAATGCCACTGACCATGCCCATGTTCACAAAGGCATAGGTAAAAAAGATCATGGTCACACTTGCGGCTAGCAGTCGGGAAAACAAGGTGGGAGCCATCAGGGCAATGGCCATGCCGCGCAAAATCAAAAAGAGGAAGGCCGCAAGCAGAAACACATTACCCAGCAAGCCAAACTCTTCCGAATAGGCGGCAAAAATAAAGTCAGTGGTCCGCTCAGGAATGAACTCCAAATGCGTTTGTGTACCTTGCATAAAGCCCGCACCAAACACCCCTCCGGCGCCAATGGCAATCATGCCTTGGATAATATGAAACCCCTTACCGAGCGGATCACGTGCGGGGTCCAATAAGGTACAGATACGCTGCTGTTGATAGTCATGGAGCACCGCCCAGCGCACACCATCGGCACACAAACTGGGCTCAAACGCGACAAGCAACACGATGCCAATAAAACCCAGCACCACCGGGGGCACCACTAGCTTCCAACTCATACCAGCAAAAAATATGACCGACATACCAGCCGCCAGCACCAGCAAGGAGGTCCCCAAATCGGGCTGTCGCAAGATAAGCCCTACAGGGATTGCCAGCAACAAGCCGGCGGCCACAAAGTCCAAAGGGCGCAACTGCCCCTCGCGCTTTTGGAACCACCAGGCCAACATAAGCGGCATAGCAATTTTTAATATCTCACTGGGCTGAATCGTCACGCCGATGTTGAGCCAGCGTCGAGCGCCTTTTTTAGTGATACCAAAAATCGCCACCGCAATCAGCAGCGCCACCCCAGCCACATACAAAGGTACCGCCAATGCCATGAGACGCTGTGGCGGAACCTGCGCCACCACAAACATAATGCTGGCGGCAATCAGCATATTGCGGCCATGGTCTTGAAATCGGGTGCCGTGGTCAAAGCCTGACGAGTACATCGTGAGCATTCCCGCGCATGCCAGCATAAACACGGCAAACGCCAAGGGGCCGTCAAAGCCCGAAAACCACGGCGTCAATTTTTGCCGCAGTGAAGTTGTTCCAAATTTATGCGCCATGCGCGTGATTATCCCGCTTGAACACTCCCCCTTGCACAGGGGAGCACAATTTCTATGGTGGTATTTCCGGGCACACTCGAGATCAGTAGCTGCGCACCAATAATGGCGGCGCGCTCGCGCAAAGAACGCAAGCCTGCCAGCTTGACGTGCTCGGGATCAAACCCCCGGCCATTGTCGGTTACCCGCAAATGCACCGCCCCTTGGGGCTGAGCGCAAAGCTCAATGCGCAAGACAGTGGCATAGGCATGCTGCAGCACATTGGACAGTGCCTCAAACACCATGTACTGCAAATGACGC
Source organism: Rhodoferax sp. (assembly GCA_044346675.1). Lineage (GTDB taxonomy): Bacteria > Pseudomonadota > Gammaproteobacteria > Burkholderiales > Burkholderiaceae_C > Allorhodoferax. The sequence continues at coordinate 1,415 of JBIIYT010000064.1, forward strand.
ATGGGCTTGTCGCCCAAGCCCGGCAAGGGGGAAAGCAAGTCTACAGCCCACTGCAACTCAATATCCAAAGCCTTGAAACGTGGCTCTAAGCGGTAGCGCAAGTTAGCCAACAAAGCGGTGACATCTCCTGCGGGCAAGTGCATGGTGTCAATCGACAACTTGAGCTGATCTAGAGAGTCGCGCAATGTATGTAGCACCTCTTGCGGGCTGGCGCGCCCTGACTCCAACTGCCGGATGGCGGCACTAATGTGCGAACCCACACCATCATGCATGTCGCGCAAGATACGCGCACGTTCAGCCGCGCGCTCTTGGTCCCGGGCCAGCTGCTCTAGGCGGTGGTAACTCAGCGCGAGTTCTTGCTCTTTGTCGGCTACCCGAGCGGCCATGTTGGCTAGCAAGTCTTTCACCGCGCTGCTGGCGGTGCGAAACCGCATAATCACAATGGTGAACAAAGCGATACCAAACAGCACCGAGCTGTAGCGCAAGTGCGTGTTGTCCGCATAGTCCATGCTAAAGCGCACCACATACACGTCTGACAAGCCCACCAAAGTGTTGAGAAATACGGCCAGTGCCACCAACTTGTGCGGCAAGCCTACGTGGCCTTGCGCTTTGCGCAAGAAAACCGCGACAAAAATGGAGAACGTAGTTCCAAATACGACAAACCAGACCGTCAGCACAGCCGGGTAGCCGTACACCAGAGCAGCCACCCCAGAGACCGGACAACTCACCAACAAAACGACTAACCAATAGCGCAACCAAGTCACTGCGCGTAGACGCCCCCAGTCAGCCACCTCCACACAAAACAGCGACATACTGCAGCCCCACGCCGCCGTTGCAAATGTGGCGACCATGCCCCACCAAGGCCACTGTATGGGGGGCTCTTCAATGATGTAAAAACTCACCGACACCGCCCAGCACAGCTCGGCTATAGCCGCCATCAAGTACAAAGGGTCGCGCGCCCTAAACCCTTTTTGCCCTTGGGCTGTGGTATCCACCTGCGTGACCCACAGCGCCAAAGCCATGAAACCAACCAACACACTCAGAATCAAGACAGCCAAGCTACTTACGTTCTGCAGTAGATAGTTAGTGAGGTACCGCGAATACACCTCGTCCTCTGCCCCCACGATCAAGGGTGTCAGCCCCCCCCGGCGCCCCAGATCGGTACGAATTTTGACGGTAAAAACATTGTTCTGGCGTAATAGCTCTGAGGCAATGGCGGTGTAGCGGGGTGATTTTGAATAGTCCGCTCCGTTGGCGTTTTGCATGTCTCCGCGGTGCTGCAGCAGCGTACCGTTGAGCCAAACTTCATAAGCGTTGCCCACCCGGGGCAAGTACAAACCCAAGCGGCCGATTCCCTCATCGGGCAAGTCAAAAGGAATTTCAAACACCGCCTCGCCAGCCTGCCCCTTATGGATACGATCCCAGTGGTAGGGCAACGATACCACTTGGTGCTGCGTATCACCACCTACCGTGACAGACATCTGCGCGTGTCGAAGCTCCCAGGTGGCGGCCTGCACTTGCAATGCCAAGCCTAGGCCCAGCAAAGCCAAAGCGTGCCGACACATACCCCACAAGCGACGGTGAATTTTTGCCATGGGGCACATCTTAATTCGCTGCGCTACACCCTGCTCAATGCGCTGCGCTAGCCTAAGCCCGGCAGCAGCCCCATGCGGGTGGCCTCAAACACCGCTTCGTTTTTAGAGTGGACTGACAATTTCACGTAGAGATTTTTAATATGGGTTTGCACGGTGTGCACACTCAAGTTCTGTAGCTTCGCGATCTCCATGTACGAAAAGCCCCGAGCCACCAAAGACAAAACCTCTTGCTCACGGGGCGAGAGCAATCCGCGCTGTGGCGGCGCCACCGTCGGGGGCGATTCAGCCTGGATCGGCTGATCGATGGCAACGGGTTTGGCCGTTTGCGCTGCACGGTATTTGGAGAGTACCCGCCGAGCAATCATCGGTGAAATAGGCGAGGCACCTTGGCGCATATCGAGAATGGTTTGCGCAATGTCTTCAGGCGTGGAGTCTTTGTGAATGTAGCCCAAAGCCCCCGCTTCGATGCTGGCCAGCACATTGTCTTCGTCGCCAAACATGGAAATAACCAAAGGCTCACACTGCGAATTGAGCTGCACGGCGTGGCGAATCACCTCCAGCCCACTCCCATCGGGCAGCCCCAGATCAGTCAACAATACATCTACGGTGTGGGTTGCATCACTGAGCCAAGCCTTGGCCTCGCTAACCGAGCCAACGCTGGCCACCAACTCCAGCTGGGCGCAGCGCTCCACACTGGCTGAGAAAAATTCTCGCATCTGCAAATCGTCTTCCACTACCAGTACACGCCACACCATTTTGCTCCTCACGATGTTTGAATTTTCACAGAGCATAGCCGCTGGGCAAGGCGGCACCTGGGTTGTGCCATCCCCTGTCTATGGGATACCGGGACAAAAAATACAAAATACCTCCAATGCGCCCAGCGCCCCGTTTTTGCTGGGACAATGCCGCCTATGTTTTTAATGTTTGAAGAAGCCGGAAAATTGATGGCCGGCAGGGTTTTGTCAGAGGCCGACGCTTCGGCCCAAGTGGAGCTCGACAGCGGCAAGCGCGTAAAGGTGAAGGCCGCCAACTTTCTGCTCAAGTTTGAAAAGCCAGCCCCCGCACCGTTTTTGGCCGCCGCGCAGACTGCGAGCCAAGACATTGAGCTAGAAATGGCCTGGGAGTTTGCCCCCCTGGAGGAGTTTGGCTTTGCCGACCTGGCGCGCGAGTACTTCAGCCTGCATGCCACGTTAGAGCAGCAAGCGGCCATGATGTACAGGCTGTTTGAAGCGCCCCACTACTTTCGCCGCGCGGGCAAAGGGCGCTTTCGCAAAGCCCCGGCCGACATCATTGCGCAGGCCTTGGCCGCCATTGAAAAAAAGAAACAAATTACCCTGCAAATAGCCCAGTGGGTCACGGAGTTGGGCGAAGGCCACTGCCCCGAACCCATACGCGAGCAGCTGTACAAAATACTTTTCAAGCCCGACAAGAACGCACCCGAGTACAAGGCCGTGGTGGACGCCTCGCGCGCCACCCACACCGCCCCCTTGGAGCTGCTGCAAAAGGCCGGGGCCATTAGCTCGCCCTACCTGTTTCACTGGAAGCGCTTTTTGCTGGAAAACTTCCCCAAAGGAATCGGCTTTCCCACACTGGCCGCACCCGCCATTGCGGACGAATTACCCATCGCAACTGTGCAGGCTTTTTCTATAGACGACTCGGCCACCACGGAGATTGACGATGCCCTATCCGTGCAGGGCCTGGGCAGTGGCACGGTAACAGTGGGCATTCACATTGCAGCACCTGCGCTGGCGGTGCTGCCCGGCAGCCCTATCGACCTGCTGGGGCGTGCCCGCTTGTCTACCGTGTACATGCCGGGCTACAAAGTCACCATGCTGCCCGACGCGGTGGTGCAGAGCTACACCCTGCAAGAGGGACGCAACTGCCCGGCGGTGTCGCTCTACGTCACCTTTGACGAAGCCACGCTAGACATCCAAAGCACCGAGACCCGTCTAGAGAGCGTGCCCATTGCCCACAACCTACGCCACGACCAGCTTGACGCCGTAGTGACCGCCCCGTGGCTGGAAGACCCCGGCTTTGCGCATGAAAATGAGTCATTGCCCTTATCCCCATTGCGCTCTCAGCTATCATTTTTATACCGCTTGGCAAAAGACCTGAAGGCCAAGCGCGAAGTGGTGCGCGGCAAACCCGAGACCTTTAACCGCCCGGACTACAACTTTCGCCTGGTGGGCAACGATGGAGCCGAGCCACAAGGCGAAGAGCAAGTGCTTATCACCACCCGCCAACGCGGCGCACCGCTCGACCTGATGGTGGCCGAGGCCATGATTTTGGCCAACAGCACCTGGGGCAATTGGATGGCCGAGCTGGGCGTGCCCGGCATCTACCGCAGCCAAGCCAGCTTGGCCCCGGGCGTGAAAGTGCGCATGGGCACCAAGGCCGCGCCGCACGCGGGCATTGGCGTGAAAAGCTATGCGTGGAGCACCTCGCCCCTGCGCCGCTATACCGATCTGGTGAACCAGTGGCAAATCATCGCCTGCGCGCGCCATGGCAAAACTGCGGCACTGGCCGCACCGTTCAAGCCCAAAGACGCAGACCTGTTCTCCATCATCAGCAGCTTTGACGCAGCCTACAGCGCCTACAACGGCTACCAAAATGCGATGGAGCGCTTTTGGACCCTGCAATACCTGCGCCAGCACAACATTAGTGAGCTAGAGGCCAGTATGTTCAAAGAAAATATGGTGCGTGCAGATACCCTGCCCTTGGTCCTGCCAGTGCTAGGGGCCCAAGGCCTGCCGCGCGGTGCGCGGGTGCGCGTGAAACTGGGCGAGATGGACCTGATCACCCTAGACATCAACGGTACCGTGCTAGAACGACTAGACACACCCGCCGATACCGCCAACGCGGACGCGCTCCTAGACGCCAACGGCGGCGATGAAGACGAAGACGTTGCGGGCCCCATCGCCATAGCGGTGGATGTGAACGAAGCGCCCGCCAGCGACGCCGCGCCAACAGCCAGCGATAATTAAGCCCTGTGAACCTGCGGTCTTTGAGCACCCTTCAGTTGGCATTGGGCGCATCCATTGCGGTGCACGGCTTGCTGCTGACCGTGCGTTTTGTGGACCCTGAGTCATTCAACCGCGTGTTCAAAGACACGCCGCTAGAAGTGGTATTGGTTAACTCCAAGTCCAACGAAAAAGCTGACAAACCCACAGCCATAGCCCAAACCACGCTAGCCGGCGGTGGCGATGCGGCCACGGGCCGTGCCACCAGCCCCTTGCCGCCATCACTCATTAACGACCTCGGCGAAACCCAAGAAACCATCACCACCTACACCCAGCGCACCGCGCAAGAGCAACAAAACCTACTCTTATCTGAAACCAAAGCCCAGCTACAAACCTTATCCCGGCGCGACCCGCAAACGCCCACCACCAAGGCAGACGAAGCCGCACGCGAAGAGAGACGCCGCCAGTTGGTCAAGCTGCTGGCCGAAATACAACGGCGCATTGACACCGAAAACGCCCGCCCCCGCAAGGGCTACATCAGCCCCTCCACCCAAGGCGCCGCCTATGCGGTGTACTACGACCGCATGCGCAGCACCATTGAAGACCGAGGCACGGCCAACTTTCCACAAGCAGGTGGCAAGAAGCTTTACGGCGAGCTCATCATGATTGTGAACGTCAACTTCGACGGCCAAGTGCTCAGCACCGAGGTGGTGCAAAGCTCTGGCAACCCCACCCTAGACCGCCAAGCCCGCGCCATTGCACGCAGCGCCGGGCCGTTTGGCGCGTTTGACAAAGCCATACGGCGCGAGTACGACCGCTTGGCCATGGTCTCGCGCTTTACCTTTAACCGCGACAAGACGCTGGACGTCAAAGGGTTTGAGCCGCAATGAAAGCCGCCATCCAAGGCCTACTGCGCTGGCTGGGCTTGTGTGTGCTGGCCTTCCTGGCACTGCAAGTTTTTTTTGTGGGCCGTATTGCCCTCATGGCCAGCGTAGCGCCGCAGTCTACCGCCTTTCAGCGCTCGGAGGCTTGGCGCATTCAAAACGAAAAAGGCCGCCTGCCTTGGCGCCAGCAGTGGGTGGACTACAGCGACATTTCAGACAACCTCAAGCGCGCGGTGATCGCGTCGGAAGACGACAGCTTTAGCAACCACGACGGTATCGACTGGGACGCCCTGGAAAAAGCCCGCGAAAAAAATGCCCTAGCCGAGAAAAAGGCCGCCGCCAAGAACGCCCGCCAAAGCGCGAGTAAAAGCACCGACAAAACCACCGCCGCACGCCCCACCCCTGCGCCCACAGCCCCCCCACCCAAAATAGTAGGCGGCTCCACCATCACCCAGCAGTTGGCCAAGAACTTGTTCCTATCCGGTGAGCGCACCCTGCTGCGCAAGGGGCAAGAGTTTGCCCTCACCTTCATGCTGGAGGCATTGCTCAGCAAGCAGCGCATTTTGGAGATTTACCTCAACAGCGTGGAATGGGGCGAAGGCGTGTTTGGTGCGGAGGCCGCCGCACAGCACTACTACCGCAAGCCCGCCGCCAAACTCAGTTCCTATGAAGCGGCCCGCTTGGCGGTGATGTTGCCTAGGCCCAAACATTTTGAGAAGCAACCTCATTCGGCTTACTTGGCTAACCGAGCGAGCACCATTGCCGCGCGGATTGGAAATGCGCAGGCGCCTTGATCTGATCCAGCAACGCTCAGGCGGTATAGTGAGTCGGAGAGAAGCGAGCTTATGCACGGGATCAAACAGACCGGCACAACCAAAGTGTGAGATAGCAACTTTTAAGCCTTTGAGACACCTCCATTTATCTAGGCAGTAAAAATGCGAACTCCATGAGTGCAACCAAATAGACAAGCCCTGCGGGGACATAAGGGGAAAAATGGATATTCCAAAGTTCAATGAAACGTTTTTGCCGATTCTGGACATTCTCAGCAATGGAGAGATCATCACTGGAAGGAAGCTCCTCGAACTTGTTGAGCAGAAATACTATTCAGACCTTCCCGCTGAGTTGTTGAACCAAACAACGAAGAGCGGTGAACGACTAATCGAGAACCGTATTGCGTGGGGCAAGTCCTACCTGAAAAAAGGCGGCATGGTTCATTACCCCCAGCGAGGGCAAGTTCAAATAACGGAGAAGGGAAAGTCCGCCAACAGTGAATCACTCACAATGGAAAAAATGGAAGGTGATGTCATTGACTTCTACAAGCCGGAAAGTTCCCAAAGTGAAAAACCGGTATCCACATTAAGCCCACAAGACCTCATTGATAGTGGAATCGAACAGATTGAGAGAAACGTTAAGAACGAACTGCTTGAAAAACTCAAAAAGTATGATCCATACGCTTTTGAGAAAGTTGTCCTCATCTTGTTGAACAAAATGGGCTACGGTGAATATTTTGAAACCTCAAAATCACGAGATGGGGGTATCGACGGTGTTATGAATGAAGACAAGTTGGGACTGGAGAAGATCTACATTCAAGCAAAGCGCTTTACGGATAACAAAGTACAAGAAACTGATATTAGGAACTTCATCGGTGCGATGAGCGGAGATACGACGAAGGGCATATTTGTAACAACGACGGACTTTTCCGAAAGTGCAAAGAAAAAAGCAAAGGATGCGCATCACAAGATCATTCTCATTGACGGAGTGCGGCTCGTTGACCTTATGTACAAATACGGAGTTGGGGTACAGACAAAAAACTCGTACGAAGTTAAGGCCGTGGATTCCGATTTTTTTGAGATTGAAGACGTCTAACACTAAGCTCATGAGTTGTGTTCTCCAATTTAGCAACCCTCTGCCAAGCATCAGCCTCGACGACTTATCGCTTAAGCCGTATCAAATAGGAAATGGGTTTCCCCTTTTCTATGTGCATTCATGCGAATCCTAGGCATAGACCCCGGCCTGCGCACCACCGGTTTTGGTGTGGTGGACGTGAACGGTGCAGAGCTGCGCTACGTGGCCAGCGGGACCATCAGCACCCAGCAGCTAGAAACCAAAGCCTTGCCTGCGCGGCTCAAGGTGCTGTATGACGGCATCGCCGAGGTGGTGCAGCGCTACCAGCCCACGTGTGCGTGTATAGAGATTGTGTTTGTGAATGTGAACCCGCAGTCCACCTTGCTCTTGGGGCAAGCACGCGGCGCGCTAATTACGGCGCTGGTGGCGACAGACTTGCCCGTGCATGAATACACCGCGCTGCAAATGAAGCAAGCCGTAGTGGGCTATGGCCGGGCCGACAAGACGCAAATACAAGAGATGGTGCGCCGCCTGCTGGCCCTGCCCGGCCTGCCCGGCCCGGACGCCGCCGATGCGCTGGGCTTAGCCATCACCCACGCCCATGCGGGCAAGGCTATGACGCGCTTGGCGGCGGCAGACAGCGTGGGCGGTGGTGCCGGGAGCACTGCAGGGCGCAGCGCCACGGGTGTGACGAGCGGCAAATACAAAGCCGGGCGCAGCCGCTAGGGCCACTCCAAGCTTGTAGCGGGCTTTAGCGCCCCAACAAACCTTTGAGTTTGTCTTTCACCGCGTCTTCCACTTTTTGTTTGACTTCTTGTTTCTTTTCTTCCACCTGGGCTTGCACCTTAGCCTTGGCCGCGTCGCTCACCATGCTTGCAAATTCTATTTTGTAGCTGGGGCTACTAAA
>JBIIYT010000387.1:0-2839 GCA_044346675.1 Rhodoferax sp.
TATCATTTTTGTTCAGCGCCAGCATCATCGTATCCCTGTTTTCTACCCGAATCTGAAACAAATGGGTGGATGATTCGCAGGCAGCGGCTTGCGGAATTAAACCAATTTCCGGCACCCCTTCCAGATGCTGGCGGTACCAATTTGCCAACTGACGGCGGTACGCATTGTCTTGGTCAAGGTAGCGCAGACCGACCAGCGCCAGTGCGGCCATGATGGAGTTTCCGTGGTATTTGAAACCTAGCTCTTCTACCTCGTACATCCACTTGTAGGCCCCCTGAGAGGCCGTGCGGGAATACGTATCCTTGTTGATTCCGAGCCAAGTCAACTTGCGTACCCGCTCGTCAAAATGGGCATCTTTAAAACAAATCATGCCGGAGTCAGCAGTGGGTAAATTTTTAACGGCTTGAAAACTATAGATCACCACATCGGCGTCCAGTCCCGCATGCGCCCCATGCAACCGCGTTCCCGCCATGTGGGCAGCGTCTAGCACCAGTTTGATTTTGCGTTTCTGGCAAATCTTGAGAATTTTTTCGTACTGCCCTGTACTCCCCCCCATGCCCACAAACAGAATAGCTTTGGTTTTGGGCGTAATGCGCTTGAGCACACTGTTCGGGTCAAGACAAAGGTGCGCGTCCACATCCGCGAAAACCGGCACCAATCCAGCATAAAGAATCGCGTGGTTGGTGGAGACAAATGTCAATGGGGTGGTAATGACTTCTGCATCGTCTGCCCAGCCATACTCGGTTTTGAATGTGTGAAGCGCCAGGTGCAGCCCCACGGTATTGGAAGACAAAAAATGGGCATGGGCATGGCCGGTATAGGCTTTCCACGCATCTTCAAACTCTACTGTTTTGTAACCCAGCCCCGTCCAGCCTTTCTCCAGGCACTCGCGCATTTCGTTCAGGCATTCTTCGATGCGAAATTTGGGCGTAAAGAGCTGAATACCCATGAAATGGCTCCAATGGTTTAGGAATGATCAGAATAACTCACTTGCAAACGCATCGGCGAATTGTTAATGACCACCTGCATTGTGAAGCGGCGAATAGTTGTGTTTAGTCTGCCCATTCTTTGGAAATGCCGGAGCGGGCCCGGGACCAGCGACTGATGTAGCGGCTGTCCAATTTGCTTTTGCCCCGTTGAAATTGGCTTTTCTCACCTAGGGCTTTCCCTAATAAAACCGAGGATCGCTTCTTTGTCGCCCCTTGTTTTAACAGTAAGCCTCTCGTCAGCTTCATTCAAATCCCCAATGAATGCGGGGCGATAGGGTTGCCACGCTGACATTTATTTGTCGCAATTGCCCGTATAACCTTTGCGGTTGTAAGGGGTATACGTGCCGAAGATTCCTTCCTAGAATCCGCCAAATTGTCTATCTCCAAGGATTCGGATCTATGTTGTTGGCTGTGGTCATTGCAAAAAGCCTGGTTGAACTCTCACTCATGTTCATTGTGGGCAGATTCCTTTTGGGGCTGCTTGCGGGGCCCAAACGCGACACGAATGTTTTTTGGCAGTTGTTGGACGTGGCGTCCAAGCCTGCCTTGTGGTTGACCCGCCGGGTGAGCCCCAAGCTGATACTGGATCAGCACATCCCCCTAGCGGCAGGGAGCTGGTTGCTCATCGCTTGGGTGCTTCTTGTGCAGACCAAGATTGATATCTGCCTGTCTATGGGGGCGGGCGCATGTCAATAGGCCTCACGCAAGCGACTTCGGGTCCGTACGTAGCGACTCGCTCGAAAATTTTGTGGCTGCGCTACAAGGCCAAGGCCTTGTTGGTAATGGGTTTGCGCACGCATGCCAGCGCGGTGTTTCAAGAAATACTCGCGTCCCATCCCAAAGATGTGTTGGCGCTCAACAGCTTGGGCTATGAAGCCCTGCAAAAGGGTCGGATGCAAGAAGCCCTGGAGCTTTTTGAAAGGCTGTTGCAGGTAACTCCTGACAACTCCAATGCCCACTTCAATGTCGGCTTTGTTCAAGAAGCCATGGGGCGCAGCGAAGAGGCCGAGCGCGCATTTCGCACGGCGCTTCGCATGGAAGAAAAAATGGACAGGGCTTGGTACGGCCTTGGCCTGGCGCTGGTGCGTCAGAGGCGATTTGAAGAAGCCCTAGAGGCCTTCAAGCGCAACACCCAACTGCAATCGATGAGTCCCTATGCCTGGTACCAGATGGCCCGGGTGCATATGGAATTGAATCAACCTGACCAGACCCTCGCCGTCATGCGCCACCTCAACGGCTTTGAGCCCAAAGTGGCGGCCCAGCTGGAGAGGGAAACCGGGTTGAAGTTGAACGCGCCCTTGTAGCCCGGCTTGACCGCCTGGACCACGATGCGCCACAGAGTGTGAGTAGGTAGATTCAATTTTTATAAAAGGAGACAACGATGCAGCTCACTGCTAAGCACCGGGAATACTGGGGCAAAAACTTAAAGATAACGGGGCTATTGCTAGCCCTGTGGTTCTTTGTGACGTTCGTGCTGGGGTTCTTTGCCCGCGACTTAACGTTCAGTTTTTTTGGCTGGCCGTTCTCGTTTTGGGTCGCTGCGCAAGGCGCGCTGGTGGTGTATTGCCTCATTATTTGGTACTACGCCCGCTACATGAACAAGCTGGATAAAGAATACGGCGTAGCCGAAGGAGAATCCCAATGAGCGTTTTTGGTGGTGCTGGCCAGTCGCAAAGCCAGTTTAAAAGTTCCCTGAACAAAGTATTCCTTTGGTACGGCGGTGGCTTCGCGGCCTTCGTGCTGATTCTGGCCATCCTCGAGCAAATCGGTATGCCAAAGGAATACATCGGCTATGCCTTCTTGGCGGCCACGGTGCTGCTGTATGGCGGCATTGGTGTGATGAGCCGCAC
>JBIIYT010000388.1:0-2831 GCA_044346675.1 Rhodoferax sp.
GGTGGGCCTGATGGATGCGCGCAGGCGCATGCCGCATGAGCTCTCGGGCGGGCAGCAGCAGCGTGTGGCACTGGCGCGCGCACTGGCACCGCGCCCGCAGCTGTTGCTATTGGATGAGCCGTTTTCTAACCTAGACGTGGATTTGCGCGAGCGCTTGGCCCACGAGGTGCGTGGCATTTTGAAAGCCGCGGGTGCCACCGCGCTCTTAGTGACGCACGACCAGCTAGAGGCCTTTGCCATAGGCGACGTGATTGGGGTGATGCAGGGCGGTGCGCTGCACCAGTGGGCCGATGCCTACACCCTGTACCACCGCCCGGCCACCCGTTTTGTGGCTCACTTTATTGGCCACGGCGTGTTCTCTAAAGCCACCGTAGAGCTGCACCCGGAAGACGGCGATGTGCACAAACATGTGGTGACCCCGCTGGGCGAGCTGCACGACATCAGCCCCGCAGAGCTAGAAGGCCTGCCCCTGGGCGAGGTAGATGTGCTGCTGCGTGCAGACGACATCGTGCACGACGACGCAGCCCCGGTGCAAGCGCAAATCGTGCGCAAGGCGTTTCGCGGAAACGAGTTTTTGTACACCCTGCAACTTAAAACCGGCGAGACCGTGATGGCCCACGTGCCCAGCCACCACGACCACAAGGTAGGCGAGTGGATAGGCATACGCGCCGAGGTGGACCATGTGGTGACCTTTGCGCCAGAGCCGCTTGGCTCATAAGGGCGGGAGCAACTCCGAGCGTTTGAGGCTTTGCCACCGCTCCCAATCTGCAGGTTCGTCCACATCCCACAGCGTGGGCAGCTCGAGCCAGGTAGCACCTGCTTGGCGCAGCTGCTGGCGGGTTTGGGCTAGCACCTGCGGGGTGCTCCAGTCCACGCGCTCAAACACTAGTGGCACAGGGCGGCGCATGCCCACGAGCACATAGCCACCGTCTTCGGCGGGTATGAGCACTGCGTCGTGCTGCTGCAAAGCGTCTGCGGCTTGTTGCAAGTGCGCAGGGGTGAGTGCGGGGCAGTCGGTGCCCACGATGAGCAATGGCGTGTAAGCACTGTGCGCAAAATGCGCATCCACGGCAGCTTGCATACGCTCACCCAAGTGGCCCGCAGGCTGCGCCACACACTGCACGCCGTGGCGCAGCTGCAGCGCCCTAAAAAAGCGGTGCGTGGCATGGGGCGCGCACCACAGCGTTACCGCGCCTGTGCAAGCAGCGCGCACGGTGGCCAGCGTGCGCAAGGCAAAGCTGCGCTGCGCCCGCGCGGCACCGGCAGCACCTAGCAGCGGAATGAGCCTCGTTTTGGCCAGCCCCGCTACCGGCGCTTTGGCCAGCACAGCTACAGCAGCAGGTGCGCGCGGTGTGTAGCCATAGCGCAGGGCCAGCGCATGGGTGCTCAAGCCAGTCCAGCGGCTAAATAAGTAGGCGGCACGCAGCTGCCACATCAGCAGCACCGTGCGCAGCACGCCGTGCTGCTGCCAGCGCCGGGCGGACGTGACCACGCGCTGGCGCATGCACGCCGGCACACCCACTGCTTTCAAGCGACGGCATAGCTCAATGTCTTCCATCAGCGCCAGCGGCGCAAAGCCACCCAAGCGCTCAAAAACCCTCCTGCGCACAAACAAGGCTTGGTCCCCGGTGGCAATGCCGCTGATGCGCGAGCGCCAGTTGATCATGCGCTCCACCACACGCAGCAGGGGTGATACGCCGTCTATGCGCACATCAAAGCGGCCCCAAGCGCTGTGCTGCAAGGCCTGTTCGATGAGCTTGTCTGCATCCGGTGGCAACTGGGTATCGGCATGCAAAAACAGCAAGGTATCTGCGCGAGAGGCCCGCGCGCCTGCGTTCATTTGCGACGCCCGCCCGCGCGGGGCACTTAGCACCTGGTCTGCCAGCGCAGCCACCCCGTCCAGCATTGCGTCCGCACTACCCCCATCCACTACCACCAGCTCTGCACCCCGCGCGCGCAGGCTTTGCAAGGCCTGCAGCTTGGTGAGCAGGGCTGTGCCTTCGTTCAGGGTGGGGATGATGATGCACAGGTTCATGGCGGGGCCCAGCATACCGTAGGCCACGGTGGCACACCGGCCACTTGATGCGTGTCAATGCGCGCGCGCAGCACCCGTCCTAGACTGCAATGCCTGCACCGAGGCGCTTGCCCCTGCAAGCACACACCTACCTATGCCGCCAACTGAAACGACCAGTCCCATATCCAACACATCCCCCACCGACACGCCCGGCTTTAATGCCCGCCTGTGGCACCGCTTCACCGCCATTGCGCGACCCTACTGGCTGGGTGACGAACGCTGGCGCGCGAGGGGCATGCTGGCGCTGCTGATCGTGCTGCTATTGGGTCAAACCGCGTTCAACGTGCTGTTTAACCACGAGACGGGGGAGTTCACCTCGGCCTTGGCCGCGCGCGATGCGGATCGGTTTTGGGCATCGGTGTGGCGCTTCGGGCTGGTGTTGGCAGCGGCGGTGCCTATCTACGCGCTGTACTTCTATGTGCGCGACACGCTGGGCCTGCGCTGGCGGCGCTGGTTGACCGATAGCTTTTTGGCGCGCTATTTTCACCAGCGTGCCTACTACCGGCTCAACACCGCCACGGGCATAGACAACCCCGACCAGCGCATTGCCGAAGACATCAACAGCTTCACCCAGCAGTCGCTGTATTTTTCCATGATCGTGCTGGGCTCGTTGATCAATCTGGTGGCGTTTTCCAGCGTGCTGTGGACCATATCGCAGGGCTTGGTTTACTTCTTGATCGGCTATGCGGTGTTGAGCACCGCGTTTACCGGCAAGGTGTTTGGCAAAGGGCTCATTGGCCTGAACTTTCGCCAACTG
>JBIIYT010000389.1:0-2813 GCA_044346675.1 Rhodoferax sp.
AATGGCGAGATATGGACGGTAGACGATGCCAAGCGTTGCCGCCAGGCCGCAGGCGGCAGTGCGCTCATGTTGGGGCGCGGCATGGTGGTAGACCCGGGGCTGGCGCTGGCTATTCGCCAAGCTGATGTGGATGATGGTGATGCACCAGCCAATGCGGATGCCGCCCTTGTCACCTGGCAGGCCTTGTTGCCGCTGATAGGGGTGTTCTGGCACTTGGTGTGCACTCGGTTAGAGCGCCGCCAGCAGGCCGGGCGGCTCAAGCAGTGGCTTAATTTTTTGCGCCGGCGCTACCCGCAGGCTGAAGCGGCTTACCAAGAGCTGCGTGTCACGCACGACCCCGCGGTGGTCAGCCAGTGGCTGGCGCGCCAGCTACCACAGCTTGAAACCCCTTGAGTCACTGCAAGTGTATTGGGCTTGTGGTACCTTTGCCCCCCTAGGAAAAGAACTTGAAGGGCCACAGGCATGGATCGTTTCACTCAGGCCCTTGATGCCTTGTCGGCGCAGCGGCTGCAAGGTATACGCCGGGGTATTGAAAAAGAAAGCTTGCGCGCGCTGCCCGATGGCGCGGTAGCGCTCACGCCGCACCCGCAGGCCTTGGGCTCGGCGCTCACGCATCCGCACATCACGACCGACTTTAGCGAGTCCCAAGTGGAGCTCATTACCGGCGTACATGCTGGTGTGCAAGACTGCCTAGACGAGTTGGTGCAAGTGCAAAAATTTACCCTAGGTGCTATTGGCGACGAGATGCTGTGGGTGTCCAGCATGCCCTGTTGTTTGCCGCCCGACGATGCTATACCCCTAGGCCAGTACGGCACGTCGAATGTAGGCCGCGCCAAAACGGTGTACCGCATGGGCTTGGGCTACCGCTACGGGCGGCGCATGCAAACCATCTCTGGCATTCACTACAACTGGTCTTTGCCCGAGGTGTCTAGCGAGCAGTATTTTGGCTTGATTCGCAATTTCCGTCGCCACGCTTTTTTGCTGCTGTACCTGTTTGGTGCATCGCCCGCAGTGTGCTCTACCTTTGTGTCGGGGCGCCAGCACCAGCTGCAGTCTTTAAGCGACAACACCATGTACCTGCCCTATGCCACCTCGCTGCGCATGGGGCGCTTGGGCTACCAGAGTGATGCCCAAGCCTCCCTCTCGGTGAGCTACAACGGGCTGCAAGGCTATGCCAACTCACTGCAAGACGCACTCACCCGGCCATACCCGCCTTATGAAGCCATTGGCGTGCGCGGGCCGGATGGCCAATACCGCCAGCTGGCCACCAGTTTGCTACAAATAGAAAACGAGTTTTACGGCACCATCCGTCCCAAGCGGGTGATATTCCCGGGCGAGCGCCCCTTGCACGCCCTGCGTGAGCGCGGCGTGGAGTATGTAGAAGTGCGTCTGATGGACCTAGACCCATTTGAGCCCGTGGGCATTAGTGCCCAGACCATGCGGTTTTTAGACGTTTTTTTACTGCACTGCTTGCTATCTGATAGCCCCCCCGACACGCCTGAAGAAATAGCCGCCATGGCGCGCAACCAGCATCGTGTGGCCGAGCGTGGCCGCGAGCCTGGTCTACAGCTCGAGCGCGATGGTGCGATGGTGGGCCTGAGCGATTGGGCGCACGATGTGCTGCGCGCTGCAAGCCCCATAGCCCAGCGTTTAGACGCAGCGCATGGCAGCCAAGAGTACAGCGACGCATTACAAGCCGCGCTGCATGCGCTACAGCACCCCGAAGCCCTGCCATCGGCACGGGTGCTGCGCGAGGTGCGTGAAAAGTTTGACAACTGTTTTGTTGCCTTTGTGCGGGCGCACTCTTTGCAAACCAAGAGTGCCATGCTGCAAGCGCCCCTGTCGGCCCACGCGTTGGCGCATTTTGCAGCGCAGTCCGAGGCATCGCTGCAAGAGCAGCGCAAGGTGGAAGCAGCTGACACCATGCCCTTTGACCACTATCTGGGAAAATACCTGTCGCCGCAACGCTTAAACACCTAGATATATCCCTCATGCAAAGTTTTCTTGACCCCGCTATTTTGTTTTTTGTCTTCGGCATCTTGGCCGGCACGGTGCGCTCTAACCTAGAAATACCGCCGCCCATCTCCCGCTTTTTATCGCTGTATTTGTTGATGGCCTTAGGGCTCAAAGGCGGTTTTGCGCTGGCCAAGTCGGGCTTGACTGCAGAGGTGGCTATCAGCCTGGGCTGCGCGCTGCTATTGGCTACGGCCATTCCCCTTTTGGGCTATGTGCTGTTGCGCAAGTTTTTAAATGGGTTTGACGCTGCGGCCATTGCCGCCACCTATGGCTCGGTGAGCGCGGTGACTTTCATCACCGCAGTGCAGTACTTGGACCACCATTCCATTGCTTATGGTGGCCACATGGCTGCTGCGATGGCGCTGATGGAGTCGCCCGCCATTGTGATGGCGGTGGTGCTGGCCAACTACGTGCGCAAGCACGCCAGTACTGCCACTACGCCATTGGCTCCTGCGGTATCGGCTCAGGCGCCGAAGGGCTCTTTGGGGCATATCTTGCATGAGTCACTCACCGATGGGGCGCAGCTCTTGCTCATGGGCTCTATGCTGATTGGTATATTGGTAGGCGAGAGTGGCGAAGCCGCTATGAAGCCATTTTCGGTGGATTTGTTCAAAGGCATGCTGGCGTTTTTCTTGCTCGACATGGGCCTTCTGGCGGCGCGCAACATGGGGCAACTCAAAGGCAAGTCGCCGTGGTTGCTGGCCTATGCCATTGTGGGGCCACTGGTGCATGCAGGCATTGCGTTTGCCCTGGGGGCGGCGTTGGATATGTCGGCGGGCAACGTGGCACTGCTGATG
>JBIIYT010000390.1:0-2805 GCA_044346675.1 Rhodoferax sp.
CAGTTCAAGGTGATAGACCGATGGGCAGTACTGCTGCGCTATGTGAGCGACAAAATCGCTCCAGTACTTAGCCCATTCAGGCCGCCAGATGCGCTGCCAGCGACTGGGTAACTGCCGGATTTAGGATTATTCCAGCAACACACCACGGCACAGTGTTTGCATGTTCAAGATCAGACTCCCGGGCCACCCGACTGCTGCACTATAGCAAGCGGCAAACGCCAGCGCCAGAACTGGCGCCAGAGAGCCGGGTCACATCAGAGTGACAGGCGCGCCGCAAAAAATACCCAGGCGACTTCGGCAAATTCAATGTCGCGGTTTTGAATGCCGGTGACCGGGTTGGAGTCTTTTAGTACGATTTGACTTGAAACCGTATGGCCTGCACCATCGAGCCGCCACCATTGCAGCGGTACTGCGCCGGCGTAGTCAAAACGATTGGCCGGGCCACCATCAGTCAGGTTGATTTCCACGACTGACGAGCTTGGCGTGGCACTGGACAGACCGTTGATCAATAGCCAGCGATCGCGCGTGGCTTCAGCCGAGATGACCCGGCCACGATTACACAAACCACCCAAATCGGCAACACAGCCACCACTCCAGGGCATTTGCGTATCGGCAGTGCCGTGCACAATCAGGATCGGCAGTGCGCGACTGGGGCCGGTGCTGCAAGCGCCGGGTTTCGGCGTTTGTGGCAGGCTGCCCGAGCTGGTAGCGACTGCGGCCACCAGATCGGCGCGGTTGAAGGCGAACGCATGCGTCATCTGCGCACCGTTAGAGCCGCCCGCCATGAACATGCGCGAGCCGGTCAGCCCGTACTCGGTGCGCGCGCGTTCCACCAGCGCGGCCAGGAAACCGATGTCGTCGGCACCGCTGGACACGGTGTTGTCAGCGCGGCAATCATTCCAGCTGGGGTAGCCATTGGCACCTGTATCCGCAAGCCCACCGGGGTAGACCACGACAAAGCCCTCGCGATCAGCGACGCTGCGAAATACTGAAAGCGGATGTTGTCCGGTATTCGCTACATCCATGCCCTCGCCACCGCCGCCATGCAAGACCAGCACTACGGCTTTGGGC
The DNA here is from genome assembly GCA_044346675.1 of Rhodoferax sp. Lineage (GTDB taxonomy): Bacteria > Pseudomonadota > Gammaproteobacteria > Burkholderiales > Burkholderiaceae_C > Allorhodoferax. Next base: position 1,072 of record JBIIYT010000390.1, read on the forward strand.
GTGCCGCTCAGCGTGGCTGGCACGTGCACACGGTACTGCCTGGTCACGCCATTCACGACGATGCTCTGATCTGTCAGACCGACCGGGTACGGGGTGGGTATGGGGGTTGGTGTCGAATTGACCGGGGCACTGCCGCCACCACCGCCACCACAGGCCGTGATTAGTAGCAGTCCAAGGAAGCCCAAGGTGGCTACCAGGGCGGCGAGAGCGAGAGTTTTGAAAGGGGTTCTCATGGGGTCATCCTTTGCTGACACGCAAATCCGTGTCAGCAGGGCCTCAGTGTGCAGCGCGTATGTATCGGCGGCGTTGCGTTTGGACAAGCTTTTGTAAAGTTGCGGGAAAATGGGCGTTCACAAAAGGGAAGACTGTGTTTAAAAATTTGATGGTGTATCGCATGGTGTCGCCTTGGGCCATGACCCAGGCCAAGCTAGAAGAGGCGCTGCAAAGCGCCAGATTTGTAGAGTGTGGCGCCTCGCAAGACAAGTCGGTGGGGTGGGTGGAGCCTAGGGGCGAGGCCCATGGCGCGCTGGTGGAAATAGTGGGGGGGCAGTGGTTGCTTAAGCTGATGGTGGAGGTAAAAACCGTGCCCGGCTCGGTGGTCAAGCGCAAAGTACAAGACCAGTTAGACCACATAGAAGCCACCACCGGGCGCAAACCCGGGAAAAAAGAAAAGCGCGAAATCAGCGAAGACGTGCGCTTGAGCTTGTTGCCCATGGCCTTTACCAAGCAGGCCAGCGTGTTGGTGTGGATAGACGCAGGAGCGCAGCGCGTGGTGCTGGACTGTGCCAGCCAGGCCAGGGCCGATGAGGTGATGACCAGCCTGATCAAGGCGGTGGATGGCTTGGCATTGCAGCTGGTGAACACCCAAACCTCTCCTGCTGCAGCTATGTCTATCTGGTTGGCCACCCATGAGGCTCCAGCGGGCTTTAGCGTTGACCGCGAATGCGAGCTCAAAGCGGCCGATGAGTCCAAAGCCGTGGTGCGCTACACCCGCCATGCGCTAGACACCGACGAGGTGAGCCAGCACATTGCGGCGGGCAAGGTGCCCACGCGCTTGGCGCTGACGTGGAATGATCGCGTGTCCTTCGTGCTGACCGAGGCGCTGCAGTTGAAGAAACTCGCGTTTTTAGATGTGGTGTTTGAAGGTGCCCCAGCCTCGCCCGGGGACCGTAAAGAAGACGGCTTTGATGCCGATGTGGCCATTGCCACGGGCGAGCTGGTGCAGCTCCTGCCCGACTTGCTAGAGGCCTTGGGCGGCGAGGCGGCCTTGGCCTGATTGCACGGTAATGCCGCCATTTGAGCCGGGTGTGCGAAAAGGGGTTAGGCTAGTGCCCATGACCCCTGACACCCCCGCAACAAACCCTGCCTCACCACCGGCTTCTACGCCCGCCTCTGTTGCTCCTGCCTTCGCCACGCTGGACATTGGCATTGGCGGCATGACCTGTGCGTCGTGCGTGGCGCGGGTGGAAAAGGCACTCAAGAAAGTGCCTGGCGTGCAGCAGGCCACGGTCAATTTGGCGACCGAGTCAGCCCGGGTGTCTTACATCCCCGACGCGCAAATGGAGGCCCAGCTGCGCCGCGCGGTGCGCGATGCCGGGTACGAGCCGCTGGCGCCCAGCGCGGCTATAGACGCAGTGCCTACGTCGCCTTGGGCTGGCTTTGCGCCGGTAGCGTGGGGGCTGGCTTTGTCCGCACCTTTGGTGGTGCCCATGGTGGGCGACTTGTTTGGCAAGC
>JBIIYT010000391.1:0-2803 GCA_044346675.1 Rhodoferax sp.
AAGTTGAGCCGGGTTTTGCGGTACATGCCCATTTCGGCCACCGCGTGGTGCAGTAATTGCGTCACGCGGGTGATGTCGTTGTGCGCGCCGTTGGTGGTGCCGTCTTCGCCAAAAAACAGCTCCTCGTTGGCCATGCCGCCCAGCAGCACGCGCACGTCGTGCTCGATATCGCTCTTGGTCTTGAGCAGGTTGGCACCTTGTTTGTGAAACACAAAGCCCAGCGCGTTGGTGCGCGCATTGGCCTTGAGCGAGATCTTGATGGTCTTCATGTCGGCCAAGATCTGCGCCCAGTTGCCTTGGGCCAAACGGCGCTCCGCCTCAAAGTCCACCAAAAAGTGACCCAACTCGTGCACGGCAATGATGCGGCGGTCGCGCTCGCGCTCCTGGGTCGTGTGGGTGTTGACGTTGCCTACCAGCACACGCTCGGCGGCCTGCATTAGCGTGTCGGCACCAATCATCTCGCCCACCTGCACAGCAGTGATGCCGGCCTGGTTGACGATGGTCTCCAGATCGGCCGGGCTGCGGCCCTCGGTAATGTCCACCAGATGGCGCAGGTCCAGCTCGGGCAGTACCTTGTCGGCGCGTTGACGCAGGTAGTGGCCAATGATGGCCAAGCGTTCCTCACGGTTGGGCATGCGAAAGTCCACCTTCATCTGAAAGCGGCGCAGCATGGCCTCGTCCATGTCCATGGTTTCACTGTTGAAGTTGCTGGCCACGATCCAGATGATTTCTGCCTCGTTCTTGCTGCGCACACCATCCAGCACCGACAGCAGCGTGTTGGCGGTGTCGTCGTCAAATTTGCGGCGGCCACCGCGCTTCATGAACAGGTCTTGCGCTTCATCCAGAAAGACGATGCACCTTCGGCGCCGCTTGGCCATGACCATGATTCGCCCCAGCGTGGTGGCGCCACCCGCCACAAAACCTGTTTCCAAGTTGGCTGCGGAGTGAAACAAAATTGGCAGATGCAACTCTTTGGCCAAGTAGCTGGCCAGCTTGGTCTTGCCAGTGCCGGCCGGGCCGCTGAACATGACGTTGAAGGGTTTGCTGATGCCGTACTCGGCGTATTCGGTGCGGCGCAGGTATTGGTCCTTGATTTGGGCGACCTCGGCCTTGATGTCGTCCATGCCCACCAAATCGTCAATGGAGCCACTCACCTGGTTGGGCTCGATGAACTTGAGCGACTTGTATTGCGCCTTGAGCTGCATATACAAGAAGGCCAGCACGCCCAAAGTCAGCGCCACTGACAACATGCCACTTACACCTGCGCGCCAACTGTCCTTTTCAGACTGAGGCCTAGCGTCGGCAAAACGCTGGTCCAGACGTGCGAACAAATCCACAGCGCTGGGCTGTAGCTCGGCTCGCGGGATGAATACCAGCTTACTGCCCCAGGGCGCGGTGACCGCCTTGTCGGCAACGATTTTGCTCTCCATATCGCTGGGGTAGTAGGCGTAGTGCCTGCCACGGGACTCGATCAGAAAGATGCGCTCCGATGCGTTCCACAGCCGTGGCTCGTAGACCACCGTGATGCGATCGACCGCGGTGCCATCCAGAAAGCTCAGCACAGAGCCCGTGCCAAACACGACGGGCAGTTTGTCATTGAAAGTCCACATGCCCTCGCCGCTTTTTCCATCAACGACCATGGCCTTGACCTCCTCGGCCAGAGTTGCCTGTTGATGCAGGAGCGTGAACGAATAGATGCCGGTGGCGGGGATTAGGGCCGCCACAAGCAGCACAGTGAGTCTGATAGCGAGGGGTTGGATGGCGAACCAGTCCAGCAGGCCACGCAATACCTTTTTAACGGCAAACCACAGACCGCTTGGGGCCGGTGCCGTGTCGTCAGGTTTCGATAAGTCAGGTTTTGATAAATCTGCCATAAATCATTCTAGACACTGCCTTTTGCACTTTGCGTACGCTGGCAGACCGATAGCCGTGGCAACGTGCGTTTCAATGACATCTTGTCCGTACCTTTCTCACATCTTCCACTAAGGAGCACCCTATGAACAGCATTATCTATCTGGTTGGCGCAGTCGTCATCATCATCGCTGTCTTGTCATTCCTCGGCCTGCGCTAAAACGAGAGGCGTCGGCTCCAAGCCACCGCAAAGGCCTAAAATTGCGTGCACCGGCCTCGGGCCAGTATGCACCCTATTTTTGCCCCAAAGATGACAGCCCAAAACCCAACCGACACTCACCTCCCCGCACCCAAGCCCTTTATGCGCACCGTTCGCAGCTTCGTGCTGCGCGCAGGCCGCACCACCACGGGCCAAGCCAAGGCGATGGAAGAACTGGGCCCCAAGTATTTGCTTCCGTATCAGCCAAATGCTATTGATTTAGTAGCTGCTTACGCCGATGAGAAAAGCGCCAACGACCAAATTGATGCCAAAAACACTACCGCTAAACCGGTAGTACTGGAAATTGGCTTTGGCATGGGCGAAGCCACGGCGCACATTGCCAGTGTTTTGCCAGACACCAACTTCTTGTGCTGCGAAGTGCACGTGCCCGGCGTGGGCGCACTGCTCAAGCGCATTGGCGAACAGAGTTTGCGCAACATCCGCATCTGTGCACACGATGCGGTAGAGGTGATAGACCACATGCTGCCGCTGCAAAGCCTGGACGGTGTGCACATCTTTTTCCCCGACCCCTGGCACAAAACCAAACACAACAAGCGCCGCCTCATTCAAGCGCCGCTGGTGGCCAAGCTGGCAGCACGGCTCAAGGTGGGCGGCTACCTGCACTGCGCTACCGACTGGCAGCCCTATGCCGAGCAAATTTTGGAAGTGCTCAGTGCGGAGCCGCTCTTACGC
>JBIIYT010000392.1:0-2780 GCA_044346675.1 Rhodoferax sp.
CCGGTGACGCACACCGGGCGTTTTGACCGTGTACTCGCGGTAATAGCCGCGTTTTTGATCTAAGAGCAAGCGCTCCCGATTTCTAAAAATCACACCGTCCTTTTCATAAGGGAACGGACCTCCTTGGTGTATCAGGCGGTAGGTCTCGCGACCTTGCTGTGGTAGCTCACTCAGGGCAATGGTCGCGATTTCAATCGGCGCAGCGTTTTGCTTGGCTTGTACCCCGCTCCAAGAGAAGACGGCAAACAGCAAAAAGTGGGCGAGTACTAACTTTAAAAACCCCTTGCGCACCACTAAATCCTTCTAACGACTTCGGGTAAACCCGATACATGCAAGGCCGGTAGTGTCGTTTATTTGTCAGAAAAAAGCAAGGGCTTGCCTGAAAGACAGGCAAGCCCTTGAGGGGTTTGAATGATTAAAGTGAGCGTACGCTTCTGTTTGAGAGCTTATCTTATAGCATTTGCTTCTGAGACCGTGAGTGCTGTCATATTTACAATTCGTCGCACAGTCGTGCTGGGAGTCAAAACATGCACCGGTTTGGCTGCGCCCAAGAGCACGGGGCCAATGGCGATGTTGCCACCGGCCGCCGTTTTGAGCAGGTTGTAGGCGATGTTGGCCGCATCAATGTTAGGAAACACCAACAAATTGGCATCGCCCGCGAGGGTGCTGTTGGGCATTAAGGCGTGGCGGGCATCACCGTCCAGGGCTACGTCACCGTGCATTTCCCCATCCACTTCAAGCCATGGAGATTGCTCTTGGAGCAGCCTCAGTGTTTGGCGCATTTTGAGGGCGCTGGCATGCTCACTGCTGCCAAAATTGGAGTGGCTGAGCAAGGCCACTTTGGGCTTGATACCAAAGCGCATCATTTCTTCTGCAGCCATTACGGTAATCTCGCACAGCTGCTCGGGGCTGGGATCGTAGTTGACGTGGGTGTCCACCAAAAACACTTGGCGCCCTGGCAGCATCAAGGCGTTCATGCAGGCATACACATTCACCTCTTGCGGCGTGCTGGGGCTGCCGCCGGGGCGCTTGCCGATCACCTGGTCGATGTAATGCAGGTGCAGCGCCGTGGTGCCCCAAGTGCCGCAGATCATGCCGTCCACATCGCCCTTTTCTAGCAGCATGGCACCAATGAGGGTGAGGCGTCGGCGCATCTCAATTTTGGCCACTTGGGTGGTTACGCCTTTGCGCTCGGTCATCCGGTGGTAGGTTTGCCAGAAGTCGCGGTAGCGGTGGTCGTTTTCTACATTAACCACAGCGTAGTCTTTGCCCTCTTTCAAGCGCAGACCAAACTTCTGTATGCGCTCTGCTATCACTGCGGGTCTTCCAATAAGGGTTGGCAAGGCCAAGCCTTCATCCACCACAATTTGGGCAGCGCGCAGCACGCGCTCTTCTTCACCTTCGGCATAGGCGACGCGTTTCTTTGACGCCATCTTGGCAGCGGCAAAGATCGGCTTCATCATGGTGCCCGAGGCATACACAAAGCTTTGCAGCCGCACCCGGTAGGCATCCATATCGGCAATGGGGCGCAGCGCTACGCCACTGTCGGCCGCGGCTTGGGCCACGGCGGGCGCAATCTTCATCATCAAGCGCGGGTCAAACGGCTTGGGGATCAGGTACTCCGGCCCAAACGCGAGTTGCTCACCCACATAGGCCGCAGCCACCACTTCGCTTTGCTCGGCTTGTGCCAGCTCGGCAATGGCGTGGACGGCGGCAATTTCCATCTCTAGCGTGATGGTGGACGCACCTGCGTCTAAAGCACCCCGGAAGATGTAAGGGAAGCACAAAACGTTGTTGACCTGGTTAGGGTAGTCGGTGCGGCCCGTGGCGATGATCGCGTCTGGGCGCACGGCCTTGGCGTCTTCGGGCAGTATCTCGGGGTTGGGGTTGGCCAGGGCAAAGATGAGCGGATTGGGGGCCATCTTCTTCACCATGTCTTGCTTCAACACGCCGCCAGCAGACAGGCCCAAAAACACGTCGGCACCTTCAATGATTTCGCTCAAGGAGCGGGCCGAGGTTTTTTGCGCAAACACAATCTTGTCTTCGTCCATCAGCTCGGTGCGGCCTTCATACACCACGCCAGCCAGGTCAGTCACATAAATGTTTTCGCGCGGTATGCCCAGCTTGACCAACAGGCCCAAGCAGGCCAGGGCCGCCGCACCCGCGCCTGAGGTCACGAGTTTGATTTTCTTGGGGTCTTTGCCTGCTACTTTCAGGCCGTTCAAAATAGCCGCGCCCACAGTGATGGCGGTGCCGTGCTGGTCGTCATGGAACACCGGTATCTTCATGCGCTCGCGCAGCTTGCGCTCTACGTAAAAGCAGTCGGGCGCTTTGATGTCTTCTAAGTTAATGCCGCCAAAGGTGGGTTCCAGTGAGGCGATGATGTCCACCAGCTTGTCCAAGTCGTGTTTTTCGTCAATTTCGATGTCAAAGACATCTATGCCGGCAAACTTCTTGAACAAAACGCCCTTACCTTCCATCACCGGCTTGGCTGCTAGTGGGCCAATGTCGCCCAGGCCCAGCACGGCGGTGCCGTTGGTAATGACGGCAACTAAGTTGCCCCGGCTGGTGTACTTAAACGCGTTGTTGGGGTCTTTAACGATCTCTTCACAAGGTGCCGCCACGCCGGGAGAGTAGGCCAAGGCCAGATCGTGCTGGTTGGTGAGCTGTTTGGTAGCGGCGATGGCAACTTTCCCAGGGGTCGGGTGTGCGTGGTATTCGAGCGCGGCGCGGCGCAGTTCGGCACTTTTTTCGGCTTTGTCGGTCATGGATTGAGGAGA
>JBIIYT010000394.1:0-2774 GCA_044346675.1 Rhodoferax sp.
AGTGTCCAGTGCAGGCCGTCTTCACTGTGGCTCAGGTCCAAGCGGTCTCGCCCGCTGGTAGATGCGTTGTGCGCCAACAGCAGCTGACGCGGGGCCAAGGCGATAGCGGCTACGGCAGCGTCGGGGTTATCCAAGGGCAAGTCGGGCAGGTCATGCCAGTGTTGGCCACCGTCTAACGTTTGCACTACGCCAATTTTTCCGTCCATGCGCTCATCGCGCATGAAGGCCAGCCACTGGTGGGGAGCCTGCGCCAGCAACGCTGGTTGCAGCAAGTATTTGAATTGGGACAACCGCACCATACCTTTGAATTGTCCTTGCGCATCAAAGCGCAGCGCCGCAGGCACCTTGATGCCCAGCTCAAAATGCACGGGCAGCACCATGCCACCATCGGTCAATGCCAAGGGGGCATTGCGCACGAGGTAACTGGTATTCCACAGCCAAGACAAGGGCAAAGTGCGCACAGGCTCAAAGGCCAGCTCTGGTAGGGCCTGCGTAGCGCCACTTTGCACCACATGCAAAACGCGGCTGGCCGCCCAGCCGCCCCAGCCCGTGGCCACCACAAACAAATGCACCCGGCCCTGTGCATCTAGCCAAGCTACCGGGTTGCCAAAACGACGCAGCCCGTAGCCCACCTGCTCACCCAGGGCATGGCGGTTAAGCACCACGACTGGGGCAGACCACGTGCCGGTGGCGCGGCTCAGCTGGGAGGCGACAATTTGCACCAAAGGGCCGCTTTCGCGTTCACCCGAAAACCAAAACACGGTGAGTGCGGCGGGGTGGTCCGCAGGCATCACCAGCAAGCTACTGGCGTGGGCGGCCTGCGCGCCCTCGGGCATAGGGAAGTTGCCTTGGGCCACCCGCTGCAAAGACCGCACATCCACATCCGCCCCACCCGCCAGCGCCACCGGCATCAGCGCCTGCGCGGGGGCAGGTGCACTAGGGCGCAGTGCAGTGTCTAGCAACCATACCAAAGCCGCTGCAGCCAGCGCACACAGCATGCGCGCGCGTGGGCCCAGCACCGGCCTGCGCATACGATCTACCCGTTTAAAGCGAAACAACATATGCCGATCTTAGTGGCATTAGGCTGCCGTTTTAACACTACCCTTTTGTCAGCGCTCTGGGCGCCGGTCAGCACAATAGCGAAAACACGCCCAAAATACACCCCATGAGCACCCTTATTTCTGTAGCACCCCTGGGCTTTCCTTGGCAAACCATAGACCCTTTTTTGTTTTGCGTGCACCACGACGATGCCTACCCGAATGGCAACGCAAACATGGGGCCTGCCGCGCCTTTGGGCGGGCGCAACCTGGGCCAAGACTTTAGCCGCATGAATGGCTGGAGCATGTACCACGGCCACACCATCCCCGGCTTTCCAGCGCACCAACACCGGGGGTTTGAGACGGTAACCATCGTGCGCCAAGGGCTGATTGACCATAGCGACTCGCTGGGTGCCACCGCCCGCTTTGGCGGTGGTGATGTGCAGTGGCTTACCGCAGGCAAGGGCATCGTGCACTGCGAAATGTTTCCACTCACGCACACCGCGCAGCCCAACCCGCTGGAGTTGTTTCAGATTTGGCTCAACCTTCCCGCCAAAAACAAAATGGCTGAGCCGCACTTCACCATGTTTTGGCACGAGGCCATACCCCGCCTGCACTTTAAAGACACACACGGCCGCGCCACCGATGTGGTGTGCGTGGCAGGGCAGTTAGACCAACCACACGGTGGCAAGGCGCAAGGCTTACCCCCACCACCCGACTCTTGGGCCAGTGAAGCAGACAGTGAGCTGGCCATCTTCACGCTAAAGCTAGCACCCGGCGCGCAATGGACCCTGCCCGCTGCCCGCCACAGCAGCACGCGCCGCCAGTTGTATGTGTTCAAAGGTGCGGGGCTAAAGATGGCGGGCGAGGGTGTGGGCCCCTTTAGCGTGGCAGAAGTGCGAGCCACCCAAGACCTAGCGCTAATTAACGGCAACGAGACGACGGAGATATTGGTGCTGCAGGGCAAGCCCATAGGCGAGCCGGTTGCCCAGCACGGCCCGTTTGTGATGAACACGCAGGCCGAGATTCAACAGGCCTTTACCGACTACCGCCGCACCCAGTTTGGTGGCTGGCCTTGGGGCGCGGCAGACCCGGTGCACCCGCGCGAAAAGGGCCGCTTTGCCCAGCATGCCAATGGGCAGGTAGAAGAGCGTTAAAGCTCAGGGCTTAGGTCGCGCTGTACTGCTTCACCAGAGCCGCCATGGCAGCCGCCTCGTCGCCCGGCTGCGCTTGCAATCCTTGCACCACGCTAGTTTGATTGACCGTGGGCTGGTTCTGGCTCACTTTCCATTTACCGGTGAGTTGGGTGATGGGAATTTCAATGCCCACAATGGCGTTGATAAGCCGGTCGGTGTAGTCACGCGGGGCATCGTCCACACCCCAGGGCTTGGCAAAACGCGCTTCATGCTGGTCCACCAGTTGGTGCAGCTGGGCGCGCACCCACACCGGGTCGTCGCGCACCTGCAGCGCTCCGCTGGCGTGCACCACGGCGTAGTTCCAAGTAGGCACCACCTTGCCATGCTCTGGCTTGGTGGCGTACCAACTGGGGCTGATGTAAGTGTCTGGCCCCTGAAAGATAGCCAGCGCTTGGGTGGCCGCGTCAAAGTCTTGCCACAGCGGGTTGCTACGTGCCACATGGCCCACCAAGGTGCCAAAGGGCGAACCATCCGCACGCAAGTGCAAAGGAATATGGTTAGCCACCAGCCCCTGTGCAGTAAGCGTGACCAAGGTAGCCAA
>JBIIYT010000393.1:0-2774 GCA_044346675.1 Rhodoferax sp.
GGATCAAGGTGGAGCGCTCCGAGTCGGACGTACTACTGTCCGCGCAAGTGCAGTTAGAGCTTCCGGCAGCGGTGGAGGATGCGCTGCAAAAAGGGGTTCCGCTGTTCTTTGTGGCAGAAGCCGATATATTGCGTGAGCGTTGGTACTGGACCGACAAAAGGCTCGTCAGCGCTGAGCGCCATTTGCGTTTGGCGTACCAGCCGCTCACCCGGCGCTGGCGGCTGACCGTAACGACAGGCGCGGCCAGAGGGGGTGCTTTGGGTCTTGCACTCAACCAATACTTCGACACCTTGCCCGAGGCGCTCGCCATTATCAAACGCATCTCACGCTGGCAAATAGCCGAAGTATCGGAGCTAGACCCTGCACTCAAATACCGAGTGGAGTTTCGCTTCAAACTGGACTTGGCGCAATTGCCACTGCCCTTTCAAATCGGCACTTTGGGGCAGTCTGAATGGAATGTTACGCAGACTTTGAGTGCGCCGTTGAACCTCGATCTCACCAAATGAGTGCAAGCGTAAGGGGCAGTCCAGAGCAAGCGGCCCAGGCCAGCGACAAAGTGTGGCGCCGCGTGGTCGCTATAGGCGCTATCACCATGATGGTGATTGGGCTGATCTTGCTGTATCTGCTGACCCAAGCCACCAACAACCGCGCCTTGTATGAGCGCAACTACACCTGGCTTTTTGCGATCAATGTGACCGTGGCGGGCTTGCTGTTGGTGGCGGTGCTGTGGGTCGCCTATCGCTTGTATTTGCGTTTTCGCCAAGGTAAGTTTGGCAGTCGCTTATTGGTGAAATTAGCTACTATTTTTGCCTTGGTGGGCTTGGCTCCAGGTTTACTCATTTATGTGGTTTCGTATCAGTTTGTTTCGCGTTCTATTGAAACGTGGTTTGACGTCAAGGTGGAGGGGGCGCTCGAAGCTGGCCTAAATTTGGGGCGGGTTAGCTTGGATGCGCTCTCCACGGACTTATCCGCCAAATCACGGGCAGCAGCGGTGCAGATTGCTGAGAGCCCCCCAGCGACAACGGGGCTTCTGTTGGGGCGGCTACTTGAACAATTGGGCGCTGAAGATGTGGCGGTTTGGAGTGCTACCAATGGTTTAGTGGCCAGCGCAGGTCAAGCCCAGTTTCAGCTAAGTCCTGACAAGCCTTTGCCCAGCCAGTTCAGAGCGGCCAGGTCAGAGCGTTCATTCGCTTGGATTGAAGGCTTGGAAGACCCGGCACCCGGCGCCACGCCAAGCGCGCGCATCAAGGCTTTGGTGCCTATAGCCAACGCATCGATTGGGTTGGTTACCGACCAAAAGTACCTTTTAGTCACCCGCAGCCTGCCGCCAAATTTGGTGGCCAATGCGCTAGCAGTAGACGCCGCATACCGCGAGTACCAGGAGCGGGCCCTCTCGCGTGAAGGGCTCAAGCGCATGTACATCGGCACGCTCACCTTGAGCTTGTTTTTGGCGGTGTTTGGTGCGGTGCTCTTGGCCGTGATCTTGGGCAACCAGATTGTTCGTCCTTTGCTCATGCTGGCACGAGGTGTGAGCCAAGTCGCTGCGGGCGACTTTACGCCTACGGTGGCGATGCAGGGCCGCGACGAGCTTGGAGGTTTGACGCGCGCGTTTGCCTCCATGACGCAGCAGCTGGCCGATGCGCGTCAAACCGTGCACGTCAGCATGACTAGGCTGGACTCGGCGCGCGCCAACTTGCAAACCATACTGGACAACCTCACCGCGGGGGTTATTGTCTTGGGTGCCCATGGCGAAATACGGTCGTCCAATCCTGGGGCGGCGCGCATCTTGCAGGTAAGCCTTGCCGAGTACGAGGGGCAAGATCTGGCTGACATTGAGGGTTTGCAAGATTTTGGGCGTGAAGTGCAGTTGCAGTTTGACGAATTCATGTCGCAACGTGGCGACCAAGGCGCAGACCACTGGCAACACTCTTTTCAGTTGGGCCAGGCTGGGCAGTCCACACGGCATGGCCCGTTTGACCGCGCGCTCACGGTGGTGGCCCGGGGTGCCGAGTTGCCAGACAACGCACGCTTGTTGGTCTTCGACGATATCTCCGACATTGTCTCGGCGCAGCGTGCCCAAGCGTGGGGTGAGGTGGCGCGGCGCTTGGCGCACGAAATCAAAAATCCACTCACGCCCATTCAACTGTCAGCCGAGCGGCTAGAAAAACGCCTCAGCGGCAAACTTCCGGAGCCAGAGCAAGCGGTGCTGGTGAAATCAGTCAAGACCATTGTGGACCAAGTAGACGCCATGAAGCGCTTGGTCAACGAGTTTCGCGACTATGCCCGCTTGCCCGCTGCTGAACTTAAGCCGGTAGACCTCAATGCGTTGGTGCTCGATGTGATGCAGTTGTATGACGGCGTAAGCACTTATGCAGCCATACGCCTAGAACTAGACCCACAATGCCCCTTGGTCAATGGAGATGCCCAGCAGCTGCGCCAAGTCATTCACAACCTGCTGCAAAACGCGCAAGACGCAAGCCAAGCCAGCACAACCGCTGGCGACTCTAGCATCGTGCTGCGCACCCAATGGCAGCAAGCCGCAGGCCGCGTGCGCTTAAGCGTGCTGGACCATGGGCCGGGCTTTGCAGAGCATATTCTCAAGCGCGCATTCGAGCCCTATGTCACCACCAAAGCCAGCGGTACGGGCTTAGGCTTGGCGGTGGTGAAGAAAATCGCAGACGAGCACGGCTCTCGCGTAGATATTGCCAACCGCGTGCAAGACGGTGTCGTGGTGGGTGCCCAAGTGTCGCTATCATTGGCGGTGGATACTAGCG
>JBIIYT010000395.1:0-2767 GCA_044346675.1 Rhodoferax sp.
TTTAACGATGAGAAGGCAAAGGTGTTTGACATCGCTATTCAGTCGGGTGCCATCTTTGCAGTGATTTTGGTGTACTGGAAAAAAATCAGAGATACGCTGGTGGCGCTCCCCACGAGCCAGCAGGCGCAAAGCTTTGCGCTCAATGTGTTCATTGCCTTTGTGCCTGCAGTGCTGCTTGGCCTCTTGTTTGGCAAGGCCATCAAGGCGCATTTGTTCACGCCAGAGGTGGTGGCCGCTACTTTCATTTTGGGGGGCTTCATCATTTTGTGGGCTGAGCGCCGACAGGCCGCAGGGGGCAACGCCGTGCACATTCATGCGGTAGAAGAAATGCGCGCCAGGGATGCTATCAAAGTGGGCTTGGTACAGTGCTTGGCCATGATTCCGGGCACCAGTCGCAGTGGGGCCACCATCATTGGCGGCATGCTCATGGGCATGTCGCGCAAGGCGGCCACCGACTTTTCTTTCTACCTGGCCATCCCCACGCTCATCGGGGCTGGTGCGTATAGCCTGTTTAAGGAGCGCGCATTGCTCAGCATGGCTGATGTGCCGATGTTCGCAGTGGGGCTGGTGTTCGCCTTTATCAGCGCCTGGCTGTGCATACGCTGGTTGTTGCGTTACATCGCCACCCACAGTTTTGTGGGCTTTGCCTATTACCGCATTGCGTTTGGTTTGGTGGTGTTGGCCAGCGCCTACAGCGGTGTGGTGAAGTGGGCGGCTTAGCGACGGTACTGCGCAAAGGCCTTGCTACACACTAGCACTCTGTCCTTGGTGGCTTGGTGCCATCACACCACGTAAAAGTTCGGGCAGCATGTCTAACATGCGCTTGGCGGTTTGCCCCAAGGGCGTGCCGGCGGCGCAATACATTTGCAGCGGCACATGCGCAAAATCGTGCAAGGGCACTGCGGTAATGGCGCTAGCATCAAGGTTGCTGGCGGTGAGGTAGTCCACCACCGTCCAGCCCACGCCGCGCTTGACCAGCTCCAATGCTAGGCGTGAGGTGTGCACCCGCAGACTCGCATGTGCCCCCGTGCTGGCGGATTCAGGCAAACCGAGTTGCAAAGCCAAGGTATCGATAGACTGGCACATGGGGTCTTCGCCCATGAGGCGAATGAGTGGCAGGCTCACCAAAAACGACATGGGGTTTTGCCCCCGCGCACTCACGGCACGCAGCCATATTTCTCGGGTGACAGCCAAATACAGTGGCCCGCTGACTAAGCAGGTGTTGAGCAACAAAGGGTGCGCGTCTTCGTAGTAGCCCAAAGCAAAGTCCACACTGCGGTTGAGCAGCGCATGCACGATTTGGTCTTGGTGCAGGGTGCGCACCTCTATGCTCACACGCGGGTAGCGGGCCATATGTTTTTCTAACACCAATGGCAAAAACTCATGCGAGATAGCCGGAATGGCGGCTAGTCGAATGTGTCCGTCGTTTACGTGGCGCAGGTTTTGCGCCATGCGCTTGAGCCCATCGAGCTTGTGGTGAATGGCGGCCGATTCTTCAAACAAAACGCGCGCCTCCGGTGTGGGCGTGAGCGTGCCGGTGCCGCGAATAAACAGCGGGTAGCCCAACTGAATTTCGGTGTGCGAGATGGTCTTGCTCACCGCCGACGGCGTAATGCAAATAAGCCGCGCCGCCGCACTCATATTGCCGGTTTGCATGACCGCCTGAAAGACTTCGAGTTGCCGTAGGTTCATGTCGGTTGAGGTGGAGCGCAGGTGCTGCGAAGCGCAGATTTTAGGGTGTGACTTTTATTCACACCCCTCGGTTAATTATGCATCTCGGCAAGTGTTGCGCGTGGCTACGATGGCGCACCTCAAACACTTTGGTGCTTGGGGTCATGCATTCGACAAACCTATTTTTTAAGAGACATTCCATGCAAGTGAAATCACAAATTAAAAATCTTGTGGCCGGGCTGAGCCTGGCCGCAATGGCCTCGTTGGCACTGGCGCAAGCTGCCAAACCCAATGTGGTCATCTTGGCCACGGGCGGCACCATTGCCGGGGCAGGTGCATCGGCACTCAATAGCGCTACCTACGCCGCGGCCAAGGTGCCGGTGGACAAGCTGCTGGCAGGCTTGCCCGAGCTGGCCAACGTGGCCAATGTTCGCGGCGAACAGGTGTCGCAAATCGCATCTGAGAGTTTTGACAACGAGACGCTCATGAAGTTAGGCAAGCGCGTGTCTGCCTTGGTCAAGCGCTCCGATGTGGACGGCATTGTGGTCACCCACGGCACCGACACGCTGGAGGAAACTGCTTACTTCTTGAGCTTGGTCATTCGCACCAGCAAGCCTATTGTGGTGGTGGGCTCTATGCGCCCAGGAACGGCATTGTCAGCAGACGGCGGGCTGAACTTGTTCAACGCCGTGAGCGTGGCTGCTAGCAAAGACGCTGCTGGTAAAGGCGTGCTGGTCACCATGAATGATGAGATCAACAGCGGGCGCGATGTGGCCAAACTCATCAACATCAAGACCGAAGCCTTCAAGAGCCAATGGGGCCCCTTGGGCATGGTGGTAGAGGGTAACAACTACTGGTTCCGTTCACTCGCTAAGCGCCACACGGCGCAGTCGGAGTTCAACATTGATGACTTTGACACCCTAGCCGCAGTAGAAGTGGTGTACGGCTATGGCAATGTGTCACGCACTGCGGTAGATGCTGTGGGTGCATCAGGCATCAAAGCGATTATTCACGCTGGTACAGGTAACGGTTCGGTGGCCGACCGTATCGTTCCGTCTTTGGTGAACATTCGTGCCAAGGGCGTGCAAGTGATTCG
>JBIIYT010000396.1:0-2762 GCA_044346675.1 Rhodoferax sp.
CTCATTTCGCTGGAGCATGAGTTGGTTTATTTTTTCAGAAGTCATGTTTTTTGGCGCCTTCTTCACTGCATTGTGGTGGGCGCGCTCGCATTCGGTTCCCGCACTCGGCGGCTTGGAAAACGCGCTCCTATGGCCCGATTTCAAAGCGGTGTGGCCCAGCCTAGCTCCTGGCGTGACGGGCTCCCCCGCTGGCATAGTCGAGCCCTTCACCACCGTGGGCCCCTTCTGGCTGCCGACCATCAATACCGCTTTGCTGCTCACCTCGGGCGTCACTATGACCATTGCGCACCATGCGCTGATTGAAGGCAAGCGCAGCAAAACCATTGCGTTCATGTGGACCACGGTGCTGTTGGGCTTTGTATTTTTGTGTGTGCAGGGCTATGAGTACTACCATTTGTACACAGACTTGAACCTCAAGCTCACGTCTGGCGTGTATGGCTCTACCTTTTACATGCTTACCGGCTTTCACGGCTTCCACGTATTCATCGGCATGTTGATGCTCTTGTTCATCACCCTGCGTCTGCAAAAAGGGCACTTCACCCCAGAGCGCCATTTTGGTTTTGAGGGTGCCGCTTGGTATTGGCACTTTGTGGACGTGGTGTGGTTGGGTCTGTATGTGTTGGTGTACTGGTTCTAACCGAGTACGCGCACAACAAAAAGGCACCTACTTGGGTGCCTTTTTGATTGGTAGGGCCACGCTTTATCGCCCTGGGCCAATGCCCGTGGGTTGGATATAGCCCATCTTCCAGCCAATCAATATGCAGGCAAACAGCAGTATGGACAAGCCCACCCTCAGGGCCAGCGCATGTGCCATCTTTTTGGATGCGCCCGGCGCTGCTTGCCCGCCACGAAGCATGAAGAAAAGGGCACACGCCAAGGCGGCGATTATGGCTAAAAATGCAAGCGCTGATAGGTATGTCATGCATGGGATTATCCAATGAACCAGCACGTTCGGCTTGGCGTGATTTTGCTTGCCGCTGCGGCAAGCGTAGCGCTTACCGTGGCACTGGGGCGCTGGCAGCTCTCGCGAGCTGCGCAAAAAGAGGCACTGCATGCAGCCATGCAAATGCAGGGGGCTAAGTCAGCGCTAGATGCGCCATCTATTGTGGGCGCGGCAGACCCACTGGCGTTGGTGCACCAAAACGCAATACTCAAGGGCACTTGGGTGCCTGAGAAGACCGTATTTTTAGACAATCGGCAAATGAACGCTCGGGTCGGTTTTTTTGTCTTGACGCCGCTTTTGTTGCAAGACAGTGGTGCTGTCATTGTGGTTCAGCGGGGCTGGGTGCCACGTAACTTCGAAAACCGCACGAGCTTGTCAGCCGTGTACACGCCCGCGGGGGTGGTGCAGGTGGCGGGCCGCATCGCCCCCGCGCCCTCCAAGCTTTATCAGCTGGGCACTGCACAGGGTGGCGCAATCCGGCAAAATTTAGACCTGCCGCAGTTCAAGAGTGAAACTGGTTTGCCCTTGTTAGCTATTACCTTGCAGCAAACCGGCGCGCCTAGTGAGGGCTTGTTGCGTGAATGGCCCGCCGTGAACCTAGGTGTAGAGAAGCACTACGGCTATGCCTTTCAATGGTTTGGTTTGGCAACGCTCATCGTATTGCTGACTGTGTGGTTTCAATTTATCAGACGCTTTGTTTCCTCCTAAGGACCCTCCACTTCATGGCTAACGGATCACCTCCCACCGACAAGGACCTCGACCAGGCATTAGGACTGACCGTGCACTCCATGCCCACTTCGGCAGAAATTGCAGACACCCACAGTGCACGTACACGCATGGGCCGTTGGAAAATGCTCATGGTCTTGCTTCTGTGTGCCAGTCCGGTGATTGCCTCGTACTTCGCCTACTACATAGTGCGGCCTGAGGGGCGGCGCAACTTCGGCATGCTCATTGAGCCGCAGCGCCCCTTGCCTGACATGGTGGCCACGGCGCTGGATGCCAAACCCACTAACCTGCGATCCCTCAAAGGGCAGTGGTTGCTCATCAGCGTGTCGTCGGGTGCGTGTAACGATGCCTGTGCCCACCACCTGTACCTGCAGCGCCAGTTACGCGAAGGCTTGGGCAAAGAGAAAGAGCGGTTGGATTGGGTGTGGTTGGTGACCGACGATGTGCCTTTGGCTGATGCCTTGAAGCCCGCTTTGAAAGAGGCAACCGTATTGCGGGTTGCCAGTGCAGACCTGGCGCAATGGCTAGAGCCGCAGGCAGGACATGCCTTTACCGAACACCTGTACCTGGTGGACCCCTTGGGCAACTGGATGATGCGCTTCCCCGACAATTTGCAGGCGAAAGCGGCGCCCCAAGTCAAACGCGACCTAGAACGTTTGCTGCGGGCGTCTGCCTTTTGGGACACTGCTGGCCGTTAAGCCGCTGCACACCACCCTAGTGAGCTTATGGACGCTTCTTTATATGACCTTTCGCCGTTGATGCACTTGCTGGGTGTGGGCTTGTTGCTGGCCTTGGGGCCGCTGGCGTGGGTCTACTTTCGTCATCGCAGTGCCACGCCTCGGGGTAAGTTCCACGCCTTAACTTGGGTTACCTTGTTCTTGACTTTTGATCTGGTGTTGTTCGGGGCGTTTACTCGGCTCTCAGACAGCGGTTTGGGTTGCCCAGACTGGCCGGGTTGCTATGGCCGTGCCAGCCCCTTGGGCGCACATGCAGACATCGCTGCAGCACAAGCGGCTATGCCCAGCGGGCCGGTGACCCACAGCAAGGCTTGGGTAGAGATGGTGCATCGCTACTTGGCCACCGGCGTGGGGGC
>JBIIYT010000397.1:0-2759 GCA_044346675.1 Rhodoferax sp.
TGATGCTGCCTATTTTTGAATTTGGCACTGAGGCGCTGCGCCAAAAATATTTGCCCAAGCTTGCCACGGGTGAGTGGATAGGCTGCTTTGGCCTGACCGAGCCCGACCATGGCTCAGACCCCAACTCCATGAGCACCCGCGCCCACAAAGTGCCCGGCGGCTACAAGCTCAGCGGCGCCAAAATGTGGATCACCAACAGCCCCATTGCCGATGTGTTGGTGGTGTGGGCCAAAGAGGTCAGCACCGGCGGCGCGGTAGGCCCCATACGCGGCTTTGTGTTGGACAAGGGCGCAACGGGCCTGAGCACCCCCACCATCCACGGCAAGGTGGGCTTGCGCGCCAGCATCACCGGTGAGGTGGTGATGGACGGCGTGTTTTGCTCGGAAGAAAACGCCTTCCCCACGGTGCAGGGGCTCAAGGGGCCATTCACCTGCCTCAATTCCGCTCGCTATGGCATTGCTTGGGGCGCGTTGGGCGCGGCTGAAGACTGCTGGCTGCGCGCACGCCAGTATGTGCTGGAGCGCAAACAGTTTGGCCGCCCACTGGCCGCCAACCAGCTCATACAAAAAAAGCTGGCCGATATGCAAACCGAAATTGCGCTGGGCCTGCAAGGCTGCCTGCGCTTGGGCCGCATGAAAGACGAGGGCAGCGATGCGGTGGAGATCACCTCTATCCTCAAGCGCAACTCCTGTGGCAAGTCGCTCGACATTGCCCGCGCCGCGCGCGACATGATGGGTGCCAACGGCATCTCCGACGAATACGCCGTGGCCCGCCATTTGGTGAACCTGGAGGTGGTGAACACCTACGAGGGCACGCACGATATTCACGCGCTGATACTCGGCCGCGCACAAACGGGCATAGCGGCGTTTGCCAATTAAGCCGTAGCTGACAACAGGAAGACGCAATGAAACAGCAAGCACCCAAAGTAGTGGGCCTTACCGGTGGCCTGGGCAGTGGCAAGTCTACCGCGCGCAGTGTGTGGGAAGAGTTGGGTGTGCCCAGCGCAGACGCAGACACCGTGGCGCGCGAAATCCACCAAGACTCCAACCACCCCGCCATGGCCGAGCTGGCGTTGGCTTTCCCCTTTGCCATTACGCCGGACGGGCGTTTGAGCCGGGGCACTTTGCGCACCTTGTTTGCGACAGACCCTGACGCCAACACCCTGCTCAAAAGCATCCTTGCTCCGCATGTGCTGGCCCATCTGCAGCGCTGGACGGCTGAGCAAGATGCACCCTATGTGGTGTGGGAGTCGGCCCTGTTGATTGAGGAAAAAATCAAGGTAGACCAACTGGTGGTGGTGGACGCGAGCCTGCAACAACAACGCGCCCGGGTCCAGGCCCGAAACTCGGACTGGACGTTGGCGCACATCGACGGCGTGTTGTCTATGCAACTGGGCCGCGAGGCGCGTTTGACGCGGGCCAACGATACGATTCACAACGACGGCGACCTTGCTGCGTTGCGCGCGCAGGTGCTGGCGCTGCACCGGGCCTACGTGCAGTGGTGGAAGAAATAGAGGAGCCCGCCATGAAGAAAATAGCCTTCTCCGGCACCTTAGACCCCATCACCAATGGCCACATGTGGGTGATTGGCGAGGCCCGCACCATGGCCGAAGAGGTAATCGTTTTCCTGTCGGAAAATCCATTCAAGAAGCCGCAGTTTGGCGCAGACCAGCGTAAGCGGGTGATTGAAGAAAGCGTGGCACAGCGCGGCTGGAGCAATGTGCGCGTGCTCATCGTCAAAGGCGATTACACCGCCCGCGCTGCCAAGCAGCATGGCATTGACTACCTGATACGCGGCATACGCAGCACCGCAGACTTTGACTACGAAAACCTGATTCAGCAAACCAATGTGGATGTGCTGCAAGGTGCGAAGACTATCTTTGTGATGCCCCCGCGCGACCTGGGGTCGGTAAGCTCCAGCTTTGTGAAAGCTTTGCAGGGGCCGGTGGGTTGGCACTGGATCATGAAGCAGTTTGTACCGCCCCCGGCTTACCAAGCATGGATAGTGGACTGGCTGCGCAAGGAGTGGGAGGCCCTGTGGCCCTGCTACGCGCAGCCGGTAACTCAGGCGTTGGCTGAACAAGTAGCCAACGCCAACCAATGGTTTGAGCACCTCATCGGCCCCGAATCACACGGCGCGCCAGAGCGCCACTACCATAACCTAGACCACCTGGTGCACGGCCTGACCGAGATACGCGTGTGGGCCAGAAACACCAACCCCAGCGCAGCGGAGGTGGACACGGTGCGCAAAGCGTTCTGGTTTCATGACGCGGTGTATGCGCATGGTGACGGCGCCGTATCCAACGAAGAGGCCAGCGCCCGCCTGTGGCTTGGCAGTGGTTTGCAGTGTGATTTGGACGCTGTGCCCGCTGAGTCCGGAGCTTCAGCCGACCTGGCGCAGAGCGTGGCCAGTCTGATACGCGCCACCGACCATTTCCAAGCGCCTTCCATCACCCACCCACTCAAGGCCGTGATGTTGGGCGCAGACCTTGCCATCGTGGGCCAAAGCGAAGCGGTGTACGCTCAATACATGCAGGCCATTCGCGCCGAGTACGCCCACGTGCCCTTGGCGCAGTACCAAAGCAGTCGGTGCAAAGCCTTGCAGCATTTGCACGCCAAGGCCCAAGCCCATGCGCTGTACCCCGATACCTACTTTGCGCAGCTGTACAACGCGCAGGCTATGGCCAATATGGCGCGGGAGATTGCGGCACTCGGCGCAGCTATGCCCGCACAGGCATAGCGCAAGCTACCTCTTTGCAG
>JBIIYT010000398.1:0-2755 GCA_044346675.1 Rhodoferax sp.
CGAAGGGCGGGGGACACGAGCGTAGTCGCCTACCCCCACTCTTTGGCGTGGGGGTTCTACAACTCAGTAACCTCGGCAATGGCGTTCGCCAAGTACTCTATCTTTTGCTGCATATCGGCATCGGTGTCCACAAAGCGCTGGGCGATAGTTTCAAACTCTGCGTGAATGGCCATGAAGGCATCCACCACATCTGGGTCAAAGTGTGCGGAGCTTTCGGCCAAGATCACCGCCACGGCTTTCTCATGGGAAATACCGGCCTTGTAGACCTTGCTGCTAATGAGCGCGTCATACACATCGGCCAGCGCCACAATGCGGGCAGACAAAGGAATCTGTGTGCCTTTCAGGCCCTGCGGATAACCACTACCATCCCACTTTTCTTGGTGAGATAAGGTAATTTCTTTGGCGGTTTGGAGCAGTGGTGAAGAACGCCCCAAGGTTTTTTCGGCGCGCACAATCGCATCATGCCCCTGGGTGGTGTGGGTGCGCATGATGGTGATTTCGTCCGGCGTTAAACGGCCGGGTTTGAGCAAAATGCGGTCGGGCACGCCAATGGTGCCCATGTCGTACAGCGGCACGCTTTGGCTGAGCACGTCAATATAGGCGGGGGTCAACACCTCGGCATAGGCTGTGCTGGCTTGCAGTTTTTTAGCCAGCGCGCGCACATAGTGCTGCACCCGCAGGATGTGGCTCTCGGTATCGGACTCGCGCAGCTCGGCCAGCGTGGCCATCGCAAACAAGATGACTTGGTGGGCGTGCAGGGCCTCGACCAAATCGTTGTGGGCGGGCGTTGCTTGAGAGGCCATGTTTTATTCTCCAGAAGATGCCGTCGAAATAAGTACCAAGGGGGCTTGGTACAGCCACACCATTTTGCCACCAGGCGCGCGCACTTGGGCGCTAGATGCGAGCTGTGTTGCTTCAAACTCTAAACTCACCAGCCACGCGCCGGGGCGCAACTCAGAGCGTGCCTTTTCCACGGCACGGGGCATGCTTTCGGGGCGCTGAAACAGGTACACCATGTCATAGCCCGACCAGTCGGCCGCCCAAATGTCCCCCCGGCGCACCGTGGCCCACGGGCAGCGCTGCGCGCACATCCAACGCAGCGGCCAGCTCCACTCCAGCCCATGCAGCACAGCCAAGGGGTAGGCTAACTGAAGCGCCTGCAGACCGTGGCCCAAGCCACAACCTGCGTCTAGCACCTTGGCACCGGGGGGTAGCGGCGCGTGCTGGGGCAGGTCGAGCAAAGCGTCAGGCGGGGTGGGAAACAAAGGCGCGTCCCGCCATGCATTCAGTGGGTACACCAGCAGCAACAGCGCCAGGGGAATCAGCCAGCTCCACGCGGGCACAGCGGCCAGCCCCAGCGTCGGCGCGCTTAGCAAGAGCGAGAGCGGGAAGCCCCCGGCAATCAAGCCCCTGCGCCACCAGGTGTGGCCCCACAGACTGCACGCTACCCCTAAGGCGCATGAGAGTGCGAAGGCCCAATGGACGGCCAGGCCTTGGGCCAAGGTGAAGCGAAAAAGGAGCCAACTGGCGAGCCAGGTGAGAACGGCGGGGATGGGCCAGCGGGACATAGACGAGAAGATGTGGCTCAAAAATTTTAACTTTTTTAGCATCTAAAACTTAAGCACGCATTCCAACCCATATCACTGCCTCCGTTGATGCCGACACAATCGGGGACAAAACCCTTGGCCAAAATTGGCCCGCTGCGAGCTGAGCGTCAGACTGATCGTGATGATGCTGCTCTTCATTGAGAATGGCCTCAATGGCTGTCACAGCCGCTTCATCTTTCCCACGCAGTTGAGCGAGTTGGTTTTGGAGATGGCGTAAGACTACGCGCTCCACCGCCACCGTAGTTGCCCAT
Source organism: Rhodoferax sp. (assembly GCA_044346675.1). Classification (GTDB taxonomy): domain Bacteria; phylum Pseudomonadota; class Gammaproteobacteria; order Burkholderiales; family Burkholderiaceae_C; genus Allorhodoferax. The sequence continues at coordinate 1,859 of JBIIYT010000398.1, forward strand.
ATAGCCTTGCCCCCTAATGCCCCAGTGACCAAGCCAAGCATGAAACCGCCTATGCCGCACAACACGTAGCTGCGACACCGTGGACGGTTGCGCCGTTGCAGCTCCGCCCAAAAGATAGCGCGGTGTCTTTCTTCATGCGACTTGAATTCGGCAAGCTCAGCGACAAGGTTTCGTGCCGTGATACGGGCAAAAAATAACTGCCCTGCGTAAATATTTACGGCACCGTTCTCGCCTGCGTGGTTAACCTTCAGCACGCGCGATGCGAACTCGCTTATTTCGCTAGCAGGGATATTTTCTCGCATCGAATTTGACTGACTATGTTTTGGTGACATCCGCTCCCACGCCAGCCACTTACCGCACCGCCCCCGGCGAGAGCCGCTCAATCAGCCCATTGAGCTCATCCAAAGACCCAAACTGAATCACCAGCTCGCCCATCTCTTCCATGCGGCCATTGCGTTTGACGCGCTTTTTCACCTGCACTTCCACCTGCGCCATCAGCAGGTCTGACAGCTCTTCTTCCACGCGCTTGAGGTCGCGGGACTTTTCTTTTTTGGGCTTGGCAGAAACTAGGTTGAACTCGGCGCTGAGCTTTTTCACCAAACTCTCGGCCTCGCGTACCGACATTTTTTTGGCGGCGATTTGCGATGCAGCGGTGATTTGCGTGGCGCGGTCTAGCGCCAGCAGGGCGCGGGCGTGGCCCATGTCGAGGTCGCCCGCCATGAGCATGGTTTGCACGGGGTCGGCCAGGTTGAGCAAGCGCAGCAGGTTGCTGGCGGCGCTGCGCGAGCGGCCCACGGCCTGCGCAGCGGTCTCGTGCGTTAAACCAAATTCTTTGATCAGGCGCTGCAAGCCTTGTGCTTCTTCCAGCGGGTTGAGGTCTTCGCGTTGGATGTTTTC
>JBIIYT010000399.1:0-2747 GCA_044346675.1 Rhodoferax sp.
TGTACTCGCGCCCGTCGGCCAAGTGTTTGTTGAGCACGCCGTACAGGCGCGCTGTTTCTTTGGTGTAGCGCTCTATGGCGTAGGGGATCTTCTCTGGCGCGTATTGGCCAAAGTGGTGGTTTTGCCCGGCCATAGGCCCCAGCCCGCCCATCTGCCAAAACAGCCACTGCAAAGCCACGTTGCGCCCACGCAGGTCTTGCGGGATGAACTGCCCTAGCTTGTCTGCCAGGTACAGCAATATGGCGCCTGATTCAAATAGGGAAATCGGCGCGCCGCCGTCGGCGGGCGATTGGTCCACGATGGCGGGTATGCGGTTGTTGGGCGCGATCTTCAAGAACTCGGGCTTGAACTGTTCGCCGCGGCCTATGTGCACTGGGTGCAGTTGATAGGGCAGCCCAGCCTCTTCCAAAAACATGGTTATCTTGTGGCCGTTAGGGGTGGTCCAGTAGTAGAGGTCAATCATAGGGGGGCTCCGGTCAAGTACAAGGGGGCTTTGCGATACCAAAGATCTATGGGCAGACCATGCGCTGAACTTCTTCGCTGCGCTTCCAAAACCGAGCCCAGGCGCATGCATCTTGACCTTGATTGTCTGTTTGAAGTCTATCGGCACCAAGGCGCACTAAGGTTTGCACAGTCTGGGCATTGCCAAACTGAAGCGCAGTTTGCAAGGGTGTCTGTTGGCGATACGCCGGCGTGCGTTCGTCAATATTGGCCCCGCCTTGCACCAACTCAGCCAGTGAAAGATGCGCACTCTCATACGAGGCTACATGCATAGGCGTCCAGCCACTGGGGTCATTGAATGACACAGGGGCACCCGCCTTTACCAATACACGCACCGCCGCCGCGGCATCGGTGCGCAAGGCTTGCGTGAGAGGCGTGACCGTCTGGCCCTGATGGTTGGTGTGTGCCGCGCTGACGTTGGCTCCTGCGGTAATGAGTTGCTGGACCAGTGCAACTTCGTTGCTAGCAGCGGCGTAGCCCAGCGCAGTTCGCCCAGAGTCTTGCGCACTATGGGCGTTGGGGCTGGCACCTGCTGCTAACAGCACAGCGGCAGATGCAAAGCTTTCGTTTTGCATTGCCTCAAGTAACAATTCATCCCTGGTTGCGGCCTGCGTCGGTGCATTGTCAGCAAGCCCCAGGCGCGCAGCAAGCTGGCCCGCCGTAGCACGTGCCGATGACCAAACCGCCGCAATTGTGTTGGCGGCGCTTGCCGGCTTGGCCAATTCACGGGCTAACTGCGCGTGGCAGTCTGCTTGGACCATTTCAAGGGTAGAGCGCAAGTGCTCACAAGGGTCACTAGCACCACTTGCGGCTGCAAGGGTCCGTTGCAGACTAAGGCGTGGGCCGTGACCCGGGTAGACCGTTGTCCCACCAGCAGAGCGAATTTCGAGTTTGAATTGAACACCATCCGCCTCCACCGTAGCGGGAAGCTCCAAGCGTATCTCAGTGCCTATGCGCTCGGGGGGGAGACTCCATCGGGCCACTTCGGCGAGATCTACATTGACTGCAATCGCGTTGCTCTGGGCGAGGGTAGAAAAATGGCGATCTCCATCTTTGACCAGCAAAAGGCTCACGGACTCCACATTGCAAGTGCGACTGTCTGCGCCGCATGCGCCAACTGGTTGCACCTGCAATGTGTCGATACGAACAACGAGTTGGCCCGGTTCCACCCGCGCTTTGCCTATCAAGCGTCCGCGCAAAGCCCAATCGTTGATTAAATAGTTGCTCACCCGGATATCAAATTCTGGTGTGCTGACTGCCGCCGAATAGGTGCCTGCTCCCACCACCGCTTTCGCACGTGACCAAAGGTTCAGATCAAAGAAAAATGACAAATGAACACATAGGGCCACCGCAATGAGGCCAAATATCAGCCACTTAAAACGCCTTTGCGCTACGGCCACTTGCGCCTGCGTGAGTGTTGGCCTTTTATTGCCCAATGACTCTGTCGTACCCAGCGCAAATTGCAATTCGCTACTGCTAGCGTTGCGGGTGCTCAGGTTAAAGGGCCAATCAATGCCATTGGCCTTGAGCGTCAGCGTGACGCGGTAGTTGGTCTCGTCATCTGAAGACTCAGTGGAAGGAAAGTCGTGGGGCAATGTGACTTCTGCGCGAATGCGCTGCCCGTCAATGGTGCTGGCGGCAAAGTCTTGCGCCCACACGAGCCCAAAGCCGCTTTGATGGCGCCCGGAAGACTCTATCTTTGCCTCCACTTGCCACACGTCGGTACTTATCGTTCGCGCTACTTGAAAGGTTGCCACAATCGGCACCCCATGCGGCACAGGGTCTTGTGACAGAGCTAGGCTAGCCCGCCCTCCTTTAATGCGTTGCCGCCATGAAGACAGTGCCCCCCAAGTCGCTGCCAAACTCACAAGAACAAAGATGGCTTTGAACCAAAAGGGAATGTCATGCTGTGGAAGCAAGACCTTGAACACCACGGTGTCCCACACCAATACAAATAAAGTGAGAAAAACAGCGCCCTTGCCGGCGCGTGACTGGGTTTGGGATGGTTGTGGTGTGTGCACGTGTGCGCCAATAGTTCAAAATTTGGGCGACTACCTCGTGGTTGTGCCAGTGAATTCAAGCGTCTAATTTAGCATGGCGAGTAGCAAAGCGGTAAACCTCATCCTCCCCCAGCGAGCGCTCCAACGTACCCTCATACCAAAGGTAATGCAGGTGCGCTATCGACTCCCCCATCGCAAACGTGGTTTGGTGCAAGTCCATAGGGCGGGTAAACAGCACGGGCATCA
>JBIIYT010000400.1:0-2743 GCA_044346675.1 Rhodoferax sp.
CGACCCCGAAGCGCAGATCGTGGTGGACTACCACGGTGGCTTGAAAGATGCCAAAAACCTCACCCTGCGCATGATTGGCGACCCCGCCACCCGCTACCGCGAAGACCCGGTGCGCATCATCCGCGCAGTGCGCTTTGCCGCCAAGCTCAGCCCGCTGGGCTTTAAGCTAGAGGCCAAAACAGCGGCACCCCTGGTCAAGTCCCAACAGCTCTTGGCCGATGTGCCGCAAAGTCGTTTGTTTGACGAAATGCTCAAGCTGCTGCAAACCGGGCATGCGCTGGCGTCTATAGCCACGCTCAAAAAGCTGGGCATGGCCCGTGGCATTTACCCGCTGCTGGACGTGGTGGTAGAGCGCGCAGAGCAAACCTTTGTGAACGCCGCGCTCAAAGACACGGACAGGCGTGTAGGCGAAAACAAACCCGTGGCCGCTAGCTTCCTGCTGGCCTGCGTGTTGTGGGCTGATGTGCGTGACGGCTGGGTCCAGCGGGTTAACCAGCGCCAGCATTCGCATCCTGCACTGCAAGACGCCATAGACGATGTGTTCAACGCCCGCATTGGCGATGTATCCGGGCGCGGCAAACTGGCCGGTGACATGCGCGAAATCTGGATGATGCAGCCCCGCTTTGAGAAGCGCGTGGGCAGCGCCCCATTTGGCTTGACAGACCAGCCGCGCTTTCGGGCTGCGTTTGACTTCATGCGCCTGCGCGCCGATGCGGGTGAGGTGGACGAAGTGTTGGCCGACTGGTGGCAAGAGTTCAGCATGGCGGATGACGACTTGCGCCAAGACATGGTGGACCAGGTACGCGAAGAGCAACAGCAACGCCAGCGCGCACCGCGCATGCAGCGTGCCCCGGCCCCCAAGGCTGCGCAAACGGCATCTACCCCCCACACAAACCCGGAGGAAAATGCAGTTGCCTCAGCACACGAGCAAGATGCCTCTGCACCCACAGATGGCCAAGGCGGCGCACCCCGCAAACGTCGCCGTCGCCGCCGCTCTGGCGGTGGTCAGGGGGGGGCACAAGAGGGCGGTAGTGGTGGGCACCCGGGCGGTGGCGCAGACCAAGGCGCTTGAGGCGCTTCTGACATGCGGGACACAGTAAGCGCCTATGTTGGACTAGGTGCCAACTTGGGCGATGCGCAAGCCAATTTGCGGACCGCCTTGCAAGCCTTGGCCGATGTGGCGCAGGTGCAGGTGCTGCAATGCTCGTCTTTTTACTGTAGTGCCCCTATCGACAGCGCGGGGCCGGACTATGTGAACGCGGTGGCCGAACTGTGCACCACGCTCACCGCGCCTGCCTTGTTAGCAGCCATGCAGGCTATTGAACAGGCCCTGGGCCGCCAGCGCCCCTACCGCAATGCCCCGCGCACGCTAGACCTGGACTTGCTGCTATATGGCCAGGCCAGCATTCAAAGTCCCGCCCTCACCGTGCCACACCCCCGCATGTTTGAGCGTGCCTTTGTGCTGCTGCCATTGGCGCAGTTGGCGGCTAAGCAGGTGAGCGCTGCGCAACTACAAGCCGTGTCTGCGCAGCGGGTGCGTCGGCTAGATTAGCTGCTTTGAATTTCCGGCAACTCCAGCGTTTCGCGGCTGCCACCAGTACGCCGGTTGGGCACTATCTCGGCGATCATTTCTATTTCTACGCAGGCACCCATAGGTATCTGCGCCACGCCAAAGGCACTGCGCGCGTGCGCTCCTTTGTTTTCAAAAATTTCGCCAATGAGTTCGCTGGCACCGTTGGTGACCAAGTGCTGCTCGGTGAAGTCGCCTGTGGAGTTGACCAGCGACATGAGCTTGACAATGCGTACCACGCGGTTCAAGTCGCCCACGGCCGCGTGCAAGGTGCCCAGCAGATCAATGGCAATGGCACGGGCTGCAAGCTTGCCCTCGGCGGTTTCCATGTTTTTGCCCAACTGGCCCACCCACGGTTTGCCGTCTTTCTTGGCAATGTGTCCGCTTAAAAAAACCAAATTTCCAGTCTGTACAAATGGTACATAAGCCGCCGCCGGAATGGCCACCGGGGGCAGGGTGATGCCGAGTTGTTCGAGTTTGGCGTAAACGTCTGTGGTCATGCAGCAATACCTATCAGTGAAAGGAGAGGCTGTAGAGTTTATTCGCAAAAAGACAGCTGCAGCCCGAGCAGGCGGACGTTTAGCTTTGGTATTGCGACTGGCTAAAGCCTTGACTCTGACTCTGGCCTTGGCTCTGCGATGGCGTCGCCTCAGCAATCTGCTGCACCGTCACCCCCACCGTAAGCGTGTGGCGCGCACCGCCGTGGATGACACCGCGCAGGGGCGACACGTCACCAAAGTCGCGCCCAGTGGCCAGGGTGACATAGTCGGCCCCCGGAGCATGCCAGCCCCAGCGGTTGTTGGTGGGGTCAAAGTCGCACCAGCGCGCGCCTGTCTGCAGGTCGGGCACATACACACTCACCCACGCGTGCGATGCGTCACTGCCCACCAGCTTCACCGTGCCCGGTAGCGGCTCGGTGAGCAAATAGCCGCTTACATAGCGCGCGGGCAGCCCCATAGCACGCAGGCAGGCCAGCATGATGTGCGCAAAGTCTTGGCACACCCCTTTGCGCTGGGCCAGCGCCTCCAGGGCCGGAGTGTTGACCTGGGTGCTATGGGTCTCATAGATGAAGTCGGTATGGATGCGCTGCATCAGGTCGACGGCGCACGCCAGCAAGGTGGCTCCCGGGGCAAAGCTGGGCTGTGCGTAGGCTAAAAACTGGGCATGCCGGGG
>JBIIYT010000401.1:0-2742 GCA_044346675.1 Rhodoferax sp.
AACCTGACGCCCCTATTTACTGCCCTTTTGTCCAGCGTCTTTTTGGGCGAAACACCGCGGGGCTTTCACGCTGTTGCGTTTGTGCTGATTGTGGCGGGCATTGTGCTGTCGTCGGGGCGCAAGGGCAAAGCAATGTCCTAAAACGTCCCCGGATAAGCCCCACCATCCACCAACACGTTTTGCCCATTCATAAACCCGGCCTGCTGGCTGCACAAAAACGCGCACACCGCACCAAACTCTTGCGGCGTGCCAAAACGCTGGGCGGGTATGGATTTGCGGCGGGCCTCTGCCACTGCGTCTAACGCCAAACCCTGCTTTTGCGCCGCGCCACGCAGGGTGGCTTGCAATCGGTCGGTATCAAACGCACCGGGCAGCAGGTTGTTAATCGTCACACCCTTGGCCGCCAAGCTGCTGCGGGCAATGCCCGCCACAAAACCCGTCAAACCGCTGCGTGCGCCGTTAGACAAGCCCAGCACATCAATGGGCGACTTCACCGCGCTGGACGTAATGTTCACAATGCGCCCAAAGCCGCGCGCGGCCATTCCGTCTACCGTGGCTTTGATGAGTTCTATGGGGGTGAGCATATTGGCGTCTACCGCAGCCAGCCAAGTGTCGCGACTCCAGCTGCGAAAGTCGCCTGTGGGGGGGCCGCCTGCGTTGGTGACCACAATGTCAAAGTCTTGCCGCATGGCAAACACTGCGGCGCGCCCCGCTTCGGTGGTGATGTCTTGGGCACACACCAGCACCTGGGCCCCGCTGGAAGTGGCGTGGTCAGCTCTGAGCCGCGCCGCCGCATCTTCCAGCGCAGCCTGCCCACGGGCCACCATCAACACGTTGGCCCCCTCTTGCACCAAAGCCTGCGCACAGCCCCAACCCAGCCCCTTGCTGGCACCGCACACCAAAGCCCATTTGCCACGTAGTCCTAAGTCCATTCCTTGCTCCTTGTAGTCATTCCAAAAGCGTGCGGCGGCTGCATACCGCCACCCCAGCCAACACCAGCACCGTGCCGGCCAGCACCCACACGGTAAAGGGCTCGTCTAAAACCACCACCCCTAGGATGATGGTGGACATAGGCCCCACCATACCCACCTGCGCCGCCAAGCCAGAGCCTATGCGCTCTATGGCCATCATCACCAACAGCACCGGCACCACGGTGCACAGGGTGGCGTTGATGAGCGACAGGCCAATCACCTGCGGCGCTACCTCTAGCGCTACATGCAGTGGGCGCAACACCACAAACTGTGCAATACATAGCGCACACGCCACGCTGGTAGCCAAGCCCACCAACCGCAAAGAGCCCAAACGCTGCACCACCACGCCGCTGTAGGACAAATACACCGCGTAGCTGATGGCGCTGAGCAGCACCAACACCGTACCCAGCAACACATCTGCCCCTTGCAAGGTAACCTCATGCCCGAACACCATCAACACCCCGCCGTAGCTAATGGCCATGCCCAGCGCTTGGCGCGCACTGGGGCGGCGCTGGTACAGCACCCAGCCCAGCAGCAGCACCAGCGTGGGGTTGAGGTACAGCACCAAGCGCTCAAGAGAAGCGCTGATGAACTGCAGGCCTGCAAAGTCTAAGTAGCTGGCCAGGTAATAGCCCGTAAAGCCCAGCCACAGCACGCCCAGCCAGTCTTTGCGCGATAAGGGTCCTGGATGCACACCCCCCTTGGGACGCCCAGCCCACCACGCAATGGCCAAAAAGAAAGGCAGCGCAAACAGCATGCGGTACATGATGAGGGTGACCGCATCCACCCCATGCCGGTAGGCCAGCTTCACGATGATGGCTTTACCGCTAAATGCCACTGCGCCCAAACCTGCAAGCAGCAAGCCTGACGCAAGCGTTCGTGCTGTAGCTGGGGTCGGAACTTGGGCAACTTGGGCAACTTGGGGCATGGTTTAACGGTATTTTCAAGAAAAATTGCAGCATTGCGGCGCAATTGTCAATCAGGGCAAATTGGCCAGCCGCACTAGGGTAATTCCGCAGGTGTGGCCGCCCCCATTGTCGCTGCCCTGCTGCAAAATCACTTTCAGGATTGAAGTTACCCGTCATGAACTACCCACTGCTTATCAACGCCGCCTTGTGTTTGGTGATGGGCTGCGCCCTGCTGATGGCTTGGCGACATGACCCAGGTTTGGCCTTTGCACGCTACCTAGGCTGGTCTAATTTGTTGCAAACGCTGCTCATCTTGGGCTACGGACTCACGTTGGAGTCTCTACCCCTGCTCAGCGCGGCGGGCAAGCTGCTACTGCCCCTTGCCAGCGCAGGCTATACCGTACTCATGGTGGCAGGCTTAGGTCACCGAGCAGCACGGCAACCCCCACGCGCTTGGCTGGTGGGCATGTTCCTAGCCATTATGGCTTTGAACGCCACTGCTGTTGCGCTGCAAGCGGTGGTGTGGGCCCACGCCGCCTCGGCCAGCATCAACACCTTGGTGGGCTTGGCTTGCACCTACTGGTTCTATAAAACCAATACCGACCACTTCAAAACTCCAGACCATTTGATTGGGCCGCTCTTGGTGGCACTGGGGCTCAACGAGTTTATTTTTGTATCACAGCAAAACGAGGGGCTTGCATTGCAAGCCAGTATTGATTCCCTCCTTCGGGTGGCGTTGGGGCTGGTATTGTTGTATGCAGCCTTGCTGCGCACCTCGTCCGAGTCGCTGCAACTCAAAGACCGTCTGAGCCGCCTCAAAGAGCGCATGCACCAAGGCATTTTGATCGTTCAAAGCGAAAAAG
>JBIIYT010000402.1:0-2736 GCA_044346675.1 Rhodoferax sp.
AACGTCGCCTCGACGGCTGCTTTTCAACCGACACCCTATTTTGCGGCATACGGTGCTTCAAAGTCTTTTGTTCTCTGCTTTTCCGAGGCCCTGGCCAAGGAGCTTGAGGATTATGGTGTAAGTGTGGGTTGCCTAGCGCCGGGGCCGACCGATACCGCGTTCTTCGACGGCATCGACCCAAGGCGCATTGCCGGCGGACATTTCTTCCGTAAGGCCGGTCGCACTGACCCACGCGATGTTGCCGCTGCTGGCGTGGAACTTCTCGAACACGGCGGTATGACAAAAGTAGTCGGGCTGACCAACCAGCTGGCGATCTTGGGTAATCGCTTGACACCAAGGGGAGTCGTAGCGGCCGTGTCGAAGCGGCTAATCAAACCTAAGGCGCTCGACACCGCGTGAGCTCGACGAACATCCAGGGTCTATAAAGTTAAACATTGCCGCATTATTACCCTCTAGCCGTTTTGGGGATGCTGCGCGTATTCGTAAAAGTCCTGCATCCAAGTCTGTTTCCAGACATCAGCAGATCGTCTTCAACCAGCATCGCCTGCAACGTCGGCACATCGTACGGCGGGCATGAAACAGCAAACGGCGGGCCGCAATCCCACGGCACTACCTTAAGCGAAATTCTGGCCGCGTGCCTTGAGCTTCAAGGCCACACTTCAGCTTTGGCACGTCTTTAGCCAGCAATGGCGCTGGCATCTTGGTGGGGCCACATAATCCATCGTGACGGCAGTGCTTCGTGCTATTTCGACGAGGATCATTACGCATCGACTAGACCGAATAGAGCCTCATGCCATCAAGCGACGACCAACAACGCGCCCACTTAACAGTGCTACGTGATCAAGCCCGAGCCGCTATCCTGACCTGAATATTTCATGGGTCGCCCGTTGCTAGAAGAACATTGCCTCTGGGCGATTGGCAAACCAATTTGGCTCGTTTCTCTCTTGCTGTGGATGCGGGCTGTAGGTTCGCTCGCGGGCGGTTGCACGGCGATTTTGCACCTTCCTGCCGAAGCATAGCCCGCTATGCTGTGGTCGGTCAGACAAAAAATCGCTCGCCTGTTCACCTACTCGCCCGCTTTCAAACACCGCCCCATGAAATTTTCTAACTGGCTAACGGGTGACAAGGGCCGGAAAATGGCTGGCCTGTATTGTTCGCGAATGATGGATAGATGCAATGGATGCCTCCCTGCTTAATTGCTAGGGAATTGTGGCACAGCGATAAAACAGCCGTCAATCAGGAAGAACCACCCCTGCATGGGTTGGATCCTCTGATGGATACGGCATCAAAGTGCCCAGGGTGTGATAAACCAAGGTCTTCACTCAACCACAGAGGATCCGCCATGAATCGTAATACAGGAATGAACGCCGGACAAATCATCGGCACCATGAACGGCCAACAAGTTGTTGGTCTGGACATCGCCAAGCACGTGTTCCAGATGCACACCGTGAACATGGGCACGGGCGAGATCGTCAACATACAGATTAAGCGCACCAAGGTAGCGGAGCACTTTGCCAACCTCTCGCCTTGCCTGATTGCGATAGAGGCCTGTGGTGGTGCGCACCACTGGGCCCGTGAACTAGGCAACCTCGGGCACACAGTGCGACTGTTGCACGCAAAGATCGTGCGCCCCTTTGTCAGTGGCAACAAAACCGATGCCACCGACGCGCGTGCGATCTGGTTGGCGGTGCAGCAGCCGGGGGTGAAGTTTGTGGGCACCCAGACGGCCGCGCAGCAAGCAACGCTGACCTTGCACCGCCAGCGCGAGCTGCTCATGAAAATGCGCATCATGCAGACCAACGCCTTGCGCAGTCTGCTCTACGAGTTTGGGGCCACCTTTGCCAAGGGCAAAAGGGCCTTGTTCAAGGAAGTGGAGGCGACCCTTGAGGGACTGGCGCACACATTGCCGCAGATGGTGCGTGACAGCCTGCGCGAGCAAGTGGCGCGCATCAAAGCCATTGAGGTGGATATGCAAGCCATTGAGGCGCGCCTGCAAATTCAACTTAAGGCAGACCCCCAGATGCAGCGCATTGCCCAGATACCTGGTGTGGGGCTCCTCACGGCCACCGCAGCCATTGCCACCATGGGTGAGGCCAGTGCATTCAAGTCAGGACGCGAGTTCTGCGCCTGGCTGGGCTTGGTGCCCAAACAGACTGGCAGTGGGGGCAAGGTAAAGTTGCTGGGCATCTCCAAGCGCGGTGACGGCTACTTGCGCTGTCTGCTTATCCACGGTGCCCGAAGTGTGATTGCGCACGCCAAAGAACCGGGGCCGTGGCTGCAGAGTATCAAAGCTCGGCGTCCCTCCAACGTGGTGTTTGTAGCGCAGGCGGCCAAGATGGCCAGAACGATCTGGGCCATAACCGCCAAAGCACAGGATTACGACAAAGGCTTCAAGAGCATCAGGCCCCAAGCGGCGTGAAGCTGCAACCGCGCAAGAATGGACAAAGCAACAGACAAATGAAAGGACTATGGTTTTAGCCTTGCAAGGCTAGCAGGTGGCAAAGAGCGAAGTGATGTGAAACAGGTCAGACCGATGGCGAGCTAAACCTGAGAATTTCCTGGGACATCAAGAGTCCGTCGGATAGATAAGGGGCACGTCAGCGAATATGCATCGGGGCCAGTGCAAAGTCGGGGAAACCTGACCAACCCACAAAGTAGGCCGAATATAAGGACGCAACCGACTTCTTCACAAAATACAGCAAATTCTGCTTGCTATCCGGGAGGCATCCATATAAG
>JBIIYT010000403.1:0-2731 GCA_044346675.1 Rhodoferax sp.
ACGCACTCACCAGCGGCGGCACCTACGCCATTGCCGGTGCTGTGCAGTGCATGGTGCAGCATGTGCGCGCGCACTGCGGGGCCGAGCCCAAGTGCATCATGACCGGGGGCGCGGGGTGGAAGATGGCACCCAGCATGTCGGTGCCCTTTGAGCTGGTGGACAGCCTGATATTTGACGGCTTGTTAGAAATGGCGCAGGGGCGGTTCAGCGCGTAGCCACGCCTGCACCAAACGCACCCAATAAGTAGCACCCAAGGGCAGCAATTCATCGTTGAAGTCATAGCTGGGGTTGTGCAGCATGCACGGGCCGCCGCCGTGCCCCACGCTGCGGTGGTCGCCATCGCCGTTGCCAATAAAGCAGTAGCAGCCCGGCTTGGCTTGGAGCATGAAAGAAAAATCTTCAGCCCCCATGGTGGGCTCTTGCGGCAGCACTTGGGCTTTGCCCACGATGCTTTGCATCACCCCGCGCGCAAACTCTGCCTCGGGGCCTGAGTTGATGGTGGGCGGATACTTGCGCACAAAATCAAACTCGCACGTCATGCCAAAGGCGGCTGCGGTGTGGGTGGCCATGTCGCGCATGCGCTGCTCAATCATGTCAAGCACTTCAATGCTAAAGGTGCGCACCGTGCCGCGCAGCTCGCAGCTGTCGGGTATCACGTTGGTGGCCTCGCCCGCGTGGATCATGGTGACCGATATCACCCCCGCATCCACTGGTTTTTTGTTGCGGCTGATGATGGTCTGAAAGGCCTGCACCATCTGCGCCGCCACCGGCACAGGGTCTAGCGCGTTGTGCGGCATGGCAGCGTGGCCGCCCTTGCCGTGGATGGTGATGGTGAACTCGTTGCTAGACGCCATCACCGGCCCTGCGCTTACCGCAAAGGTGCCCACCGCCATGCCAGGCCAGTTGTGCATGCCAAACACAGCCTCTACCGGAAACTGGTCAAACAGCCCGTCTTTGATCATTTCCCGCGCACCGCCACCGCCCTCTTCTGCGGGTTGAAACACCAGGTACACCGTGCCGTCAAAGTGGCGCTCGGTAGCCAAGTAGCGTGCCGCGGCTAGCAACATGGCGGTGTGGCCATCGTGCCCGCAAGCGTGCATCTTGCCCGGGTGTTTGCTGGCGTGGCTGAAGGTATTGAACTCTTGCATGGGCAGCGCATCCATATCGGCCCGCAGCGCAATGGCGCGCTCTGAGGTGCCCGCTTTCACAATACCCACCACCCCAGTAGTGCCCAAGCCGCGATGCATGGGTATGCCCCACTCGGCCAGTTTGGCAGCCACCACATCAGCCGTGCGCACTTCTTGAAAACACAGCTCGGGGTGGGCGTGCAGGTCGCGCCGGATGGCGGCAATATCCGCCGCCGCTGATACGATGGGTTCAATCAAGTTCATGCGCCATGATAGCGCCGCAGGCTTTACCATGCTGAACATGTACACCTAGAATGTAGACATGCCAACCACCAGCACCACCGAAGTCTTGGGCGCGTGCCCGCACGACTGCCCCGACACCTGCTCCATGGTCACCACCGTGCAAGACGGCGTGGCCATCAAAGTGCAGGGCAACGCCGCGCACCCGCAGACCCACGGCGCGCTGTGCACCAAAGTGTCGCGCTACCCCGAGCGCACCTACCACCCCGAGCGTCTCTTGCAGCCCATGCGCCGCAGCGGCCCCAAGGGCTCGGGCCAGTTCGAGCCGGTGAGTTGGGGCGCCGCGCTGCAAGACATTGCTGCACGCCTCAAAGCCATTTGCGCACGCGGCCCGCATGCGGCGCAGGCCATACTGCCCTACAGCTATGCGGGCACCATGGGCTTGGTGCAGGGCGAGAGCATGGCTGCGCGCTTCTTCAACCAGCTAGGGGCGTCCCAGCTAGAGCGCACCATTTGCGCGGCAGCCGGTGGCGCGGGCTTGGTACACACGCTGGGGGCCAAAGTGGGCATGCGGGTGGAGTTTTTTGCCGAGTCCAAGCTCATCCTCATTTGGGGCAGCAACTCCATTGGCAGCAACCTGCACTTTTGGCGGCATGTGCAAACGGCCAAGCGCAATGGGGCAAAAATTATTTGCATAGACCCACGCCGCACCGAAACTGCCGACAAGTGCCACGAGCACATTGCCCTGCTACCCGGCACCGATGCCGCACTGGCACTGGGGCTGATGCACCAGCTCATCACCCACAACTTGCTGGACCACGACTACATTGCCCAGTACACCCTAGGCTGGGATGCTTTGCGCGAACGCGCCTTGCAATGGCCGCCCGAGCGGGTAGCTGCGGTATGCGGCGTGCCGGTAGGCCAAGTGGTGTCACTCGCCAGCGACTATGGCCAAACCTGTGCCCGTGGCGAGCCTGCCGCCATCCGCATGAACTATGGCCTGCAAAGGGTGCGCGGTGGTGGCAACGCGGTGCGCGCCATTGCCTGCCTGCCCGCGCTCACAGGGGCGTGGCGCCAACGCGCTGGCGGCGTGCTGCTTTCTAGCTCGGGCAACTTCCCGGTAGCGCGCGCCGCACTGGAGCGGCCCGACTTGCTGGCAGGCCGCACCCCGCGCACGATCAACATGTCCACCATTGGCGACGACTTGTTGCGCCCCGCCAGCGCCGAGTTTGGCCCGACCATAGAGGCTCTCATCGTCTACAACAGCAACCCGGTGGCAGTAGCCCCACAGTCCAGCAAAGTGGTGCAGGGCTTTGCGCGGGAAGACTTGTTCACCGTGGTGCTGGAGCATTTTCAGACCGACA
>JBIIYT010000404.1:0-2728 GCA_044346675.1 Rhodoferax sp.
CATCGGGGCCAGTGCAAAGTCGGGGAAACCTGACCAACCCACAAAGTAGGCCGAATATAAGGACGCAACCGACTTCTTCACAAAATACAGCAAATTCTGCTTGCTATCCGGGAGGCATCCATATAAGAAATTTCACTATGACTCCATCCCTTTTGTCCGTGGTGGGTGTGCAACAGGCCAAAGCGCGCCGGGTGCTGATCTCGGGTAGGCAGGTGCTTACCGCCATTCACAAAACCAGCGTGCAAGGCCCGGTTCCAGTAGGGCCCTTGGGCTTGGTAGAAGACGAGCAAGCCGACCCCACAGTGCATGGCGGGCTAGAGAAAGCGGTGTATGCATACCCCCTGGAGCACTACGATTTTTGGCGCAATGCCCGTGTTGCCGCCGGTGTGGCCGATATTGATACCCAGCTCAACCCCGGCGCCTTGGGCGAAAACCTCACCCTGCAAGGCCTGCTAGAGGCTGATGTGTGGATAGGCGACGTGCTGCAGTTTGATAACTTGACTCTGAGGGTGACCCAGCCACGCGAACCCTGCTTTAAGTTCAACGCCGCGATGGGCTTTAAGCCAGCGGCCAAGGCCATGGCGCACAGCGGGCACTGCGGCTTTTACTTGGCGGTGGACACGCCGGGCACGGTGCAAGCGGGGGAGAGGTTTGTGCTGATTCCTGGCTCGCGCCAGACCCGTATTTCTGAGCGCTTTCACACGCTCATGTTCAAACAAAGGGGATCGTCATGAAGTTAGTGCGCTATGGCTTGCCCGGCCAAGAAAAGCCGGGGCTGTTGGATGCGGCAGGGCGGGTACGTGATCTTTCACACCACGTGCCAGACATTGGGCTGGCCGCTTTGTTGCCCGACTCCTTGGCCCGGCTGCGCGCCTTGGTGCCCGAGTCCTTGCCATTGGTAGCGGGCGTGCCGCAGCAAGACCTGCGGCTGGGGCCCTGCGTGGCCAGCGTTGGCAAGTTCATTTGCATAGGTTTGAATTATTCCGACCATGCGCACGAGGCGGGCATGGCCGTGCCGCCCGAGCCTGTGGTGTTTGGCAAATGGACTAGCGCTATCGTGGGGCCAGACGATGCGGTGCAAATTCCGCAGGGTTCGGTCAAAACCGATTGGGAGGTGGAGCTGGGCGTAGTTATAGGGCAGGGGGGGCGCTCTATTCCGCAAGACCAGGCCATGGCCCATGTGGCGGGCTACTGCGTGGTGAATGATGTGTCTGAACGCGAATACCAGCTGGAGCGCAGCGGCACTTGGGACAAAGGCAAAGGCTGCGACACCTTCGGCCCCCTGGGGCCATGGCTGGTGACCGCCGACGAAGTGCCAGACCCCCAAGCCCTGCACCTGTGGCTGGACGTGGACGGCAAGCGCATGCAAAACGGCAACACCGCCACTATGGTGTACCAAGTGCCATATCTGATTAGCTACCTAAGCCGCTTCATGAGCCTGCAGCCGGGGGATGTGATTTCTACCGGTACGCCGCCCGGTGTGGGCATGGGGCAAAAGCCCCCGGTGTATTTACGGGCCGGGCAAACCATGCGCTTGGGCATAGATGGGCTGGGCACCCAGACCCAGCGGGTGGTGCAGGCCTGAGTTGACTGGCAGTTGGCCTTGCTGGTGGACTCTATTGCTTGATGTTGCACTCGCGCCGCAGCAAGCTCAGCGCGTCGGCCAGGGAGTAGTCCATATCGCTGAGCAGCGTGGGCTGCGCTTCTTCCAAAAACTCGGTCCACATGTGCACATAGTCGTCTTGGTGCTGTGGGGGAGCGTTGGCCAGTATGTAGTCAATGGCAGGTTGCGCTTGCAGTCCGTTTTTGCGCAGCTTGCGAATCAGCGTGGCTGCGGCTTTTTCCGTTAGCAAAGTGCTTGCGGTGCTACCCGCTGCGATGCATAAAAACAGGGTGAGCAAGGAGCCGTCGTCTGTGTGGCCTTGGGTGGCTTTGCTCCACGCGGCCGAGGTGGCGCGGTCAAAATCGTCTACTTCGCTCAAGCCATCTTCCAACCAAAAATACCGGCCCATGAAGGCGGGGGTTTGGTCAAACAGCTTGCGTGCGGGCAGCGTGGCGTCTTGTATCTTGGGCAGGTCGGCCAGTACCGATTGGCGCACTGCGTCCACCACAGCGTGCAAATGTGCTGGTAGACCTTTGGGCAAGGGTAGGGTGCTTGCGCTGGCATTGGACTTTGCATTGGCGCCCCCCTTTTTGCTCAATGCAGTCACCATTTTTTCAAAAGCCACCCAGTCGGGCATTTCGGTGCGTTTGCTGGCCAAGGCTAGCAAGGCGGTGCGGATGACGGCTTCGGCATCTTTGCCTGCTTCTTCTAGTTCTTCTACCCCCACCCCCAGCGCGTCGGCCATCCAAATAGCGGCGTCCACCACCTGCGCCACTTGGCTGCGCTTGGCCAGCTCGGCTTGATAATCGGGCAGGCTGCGCAGCGACCACTTGGCCAGCAGCGGAATATGGTCGTCCGTAAAGCCTGCGCGCTCGTTCATGCCGAAGTGGCTGTTTTGCGGCATGGCGATCAGCGCCTTGAGCATGTCGGAGCCGCCTTTGGAGCGGGACAAAAAGGAGTGGTCGCGTAGCTGCTCGGCCGCTTGCTGCAAGTCACCCCCTGTGGTGCTCTCCAAATACAAACTCACCAAGTTGATGATGCGCTCTTTGGCCAGCTCCAGCTCGGGGCGCAAATTTTCGTTGCCAAAATAGCGCGCAATTTGCACCATGCCTTTGGGTGCATCGG
>JBIIYT010000405.1:0-2726 GCA_044346675.1 Rhodoferax sp.
TGGCGCCTTGGGGGGGGCGGGGTGGCAAAAAGGAATTGGGGTTTTTGCTAATGCAAGTGCTGCTTTGATTTGTGGCTTGCTGGCGTGGGCCAGTTGGAGTTTTGTTGCCAGTGAGATAGAGGGTGGTCATGCCTTGGCCTATGGCATTCCAGTGTGGTGGATACAGCTGGTGATGCCCATGGGGTTTGCTTTGTTGGGTTTCAAGCTCGGAGCGCGCTGCGCTGGGGAAGGTGCTGGGAAGGCATTGGGCGGGTTATTCATTCCCTTCGCGGGCGTGCTACTGGCAGCCCAGTTTGATGGGGTGGCGGTGCCTCTGTGGCCTGCTGTGGTCTGGCTTATTTTGCTGTTGTTGGCGGGGGCTCCCATTTTTGCCGCTTTGGGCGGCTTGGCGTTGGCACTATTTTGGCAAGACGCGTTGCCACTGGCATCCATCCCGTTATCGCATTACCAAATCACGGTCAACCCGTCGCTTCC
This sequence comes from Rhodoferax sp., assembly GCA_044346675.1. Lineage (GTDB taxonomy): Bacteria > Pseudomonadota > Gammaproteobacteria > Burkholderiales > Burkholderiaceae_C > Allorhodoferax. The sequence continues at coordinate 475 of JBIIYT010000405.1, forward strand.
AGCCCTGCCACTTTTCACCCTGGCCGGGCTCATATTTGCTCGCACGGGTGCTGCCGCTCGTTTAGGTACTTTGTTTATTGCCCTTTTTGGCGGTGGTGTCACTGGCACTGTGGTGGCGGCAGCGGTGCTGTGCTCATTTTTTACTGCGTTTACCGGCGGCAGTGGAGTCACCATCTTGGCGCTGGGTGGGCTGTTGTTGCCGCTTTTACGCAATGCCGGTTATCCCGAGAAGCGGGGCATTGGCCTCGTCACCAGCGCTAGCGCGCTGGGTGTTTTGTTGGCCCCCTCGGTGCCGCTCATCATGGTGGCCATTATTGCGCGGGTGCCTATTGGCACTATGTTCTTGGCCGGGGTGCTGCCCGCGTTGGTGATGGTGTTTTGCTTACTTTTGTTTGGCGGGTACTTAAAACGGTTAAGTCCTGCACAGGCACTGGGCTCGCATGCCACCAGCGATGTTCCACATGCACAAGTGGGTGCGCGCTTCGACCGAATATGGGCCGCAGCATGGGCGGCTAAGTGGGAAATACTCGCGCCGTTTGTGGCCATTGGCTCATTGCTCAGTGGCTTAGCTACGCCGACCGAAAGTGCTGCGCTTACTGCTGCATACGCCGTGCTAACCCAGGCCCTGATTCACAGGGAAGTCAGCTGGGCTGCACTGGGCAAGACCTTGAGCGAGTGTGCGCAAATTATTGGTGGAGTGATGCTGATTTTGGGCATGGCACTGGGTTTGACCAACTACTTGGTAGACGCCGGCATTCCTGATGCTGCTGTCACATGGGCGCAAAACGTGATTCCCAACAAGTATGTCTTTTTGTTTTTGTTATGCGTGTTTCTGTTGATTGCAGGGGCGCTCATGGAAATCTTCGCCGCTATCGTGGTGTTAGTGCCGCTCTTACTGCCGGTGGCTTTGAGCTACGGAATTTCCCCGGTGCACTTTGGCATTATCTTCTTGGCGGCGATGGAGATGGGCTTCTTGTGTCCGCCTGCGGGTATGAATATCTACTTTGCCTCCGCTATGTTTAACAAATCGGTGCGCTACGTTGCGGTAGCAGTTTTGCCCGCACTGCTTGCCATATTCATCGGGACCTTGGTGATTGCTTGGTTCCCATTTTTAGCCACCGGCTTGCCCTCATTGCTTGGAAAGTAAGTCCAAGCTTACTTTCCAAACTCCTCAGCTAATTCCTGTGCCCGCTGCTGTGCCGCACGCATGGCTTGCACAAAATGCGCTTTTACCCCACTTGCATCCATGGCAGAAATGGCGGCATGGGTTGTGCCACCTTTGGAGGTCACCCGTTGGCGCAACACTTCGGGGGGCTCGCTTGAGGTGTGTGCCAACTCGCCTGCGCCTATGAAGGTGGCCACGGCCAATTGGTGCGCCTGCTGAGGGTCCAAGCCCATGCCTACGCCAGCCTCGATCATGGCTTCCATAAAGTAAAACATATAGGCTGGCCCAGAGCCAGACAATGCAGTTACTGCGTCTAATTGCCCTTCATTATTGAGCCACACCACTTGACCGGTCGTCTCAATGACCTGTGAAACCCAGTCTTTGTCAGCCTTGGTTACCATGGGGCGAGCATAAAGCCCAGTAATGCCCTTTCCAATGAGTGCGGGCGTGTTGGGCATGGCGCGCACTACGCGCTCGTTGCCCAGCCATTGCGCAATGCTGCTGCTGGGGATGCCGGCGGCCACGCTCAAGTGCAAGGCGTGTTGGCTAAAACTGCGTACGGGGAGCGCTGCGTCTTTGAACGTTTGCGGCTTAACCGCCCAAATAACCATTTGGGCCTGCTCCAAAAAAGCGCCGGCCTGTGCTTGAGCAGAAACACCCAGACCATCAGCAAGTGCTGTACGTGCTTGCTCTAGTGGTTCTACCACGTCAATTCCACTACGCGGCTGGCCCTGGCGCAGCAGTCCACCAATAATGGCTTGGGCCATATTGCCGCCACCAATAAATGCGATTCGTTTGTCCATATAGTCATCCTCATGCTGCTTTGCAGCTTGCCATCATTTGTCTTTCGGCCCTGATTTTGGCAGCCCAATGGTCTAGAAAGCCCGGTTAAAGAAGGTGATTTGCAAAATTTTTGTCAAAAAGTGTTGACCGAGCTGTAAAAGCGCTGCATAATCGAGAGCTTCGCTTGAAAAAGTATGAAGGTTCTGCCCAAATGGAGGCGATGTGAGTGGTTCATGTCGCGGACAGCGGGCCCAAGACTGACTCGGTGTCGGTGACTTCTGTGAAATAACGGTGGTTGCTGCTC
>JBIIYT010000406.1:0-2719 GCA_044346675.1 Rhodoferax sp.
CGCGGCTTGACTGGGCGCGAGGATAATCGCAAGAATATAGAAAATTTGCCACGTAAGTGCACATGACGCAACTTCAGAAGATCACTGTTAAAGGATTTAAGTCCATCCATTCGTTGGTGGACTTCGAAATGCGTTCGCTCAATGTGCTGATTGGTGCCAATGGCGCTGGAAAAAGCAATTTCATCGGCGTATTTCGATTCCTGGCAGCCCTCACCGGCGACAACTTTCCGGTGGACGTGCAGAACTGGGGGGGGCCTGACGCTTTGTTGCACTACGGGCGCAAGGTAACAGATGCCATTGAGTTTGAGGTGTACTTTGCGCCTGAGGGCGGTGTGGCTAATGGATACCAAGTAACACTCGCACCCACGCAGGACAACCGGCTCATTTTTACCCGTGAACAGTCGTGGATCAATGGCCGCTACGGTGCAAATTCATATGCGTTAGGCGTTGGGCACGATGTGGCCAAGGTTACTTCTGATGAGTTGGAGCGAAGCAAGAACGTCAGTCGGTACGTCGCTGGCAAGCTGAAGGTTTGGCGTCAATACCATTTTCATGACACGGGCGAAACGGCGGCCGTAAAGCAGGTGCATCAGGCAAATGACACTCTGCGCCTCAAGCCCGATGCGGCCAACTTGGCCGCCTATCTTCGCAAGCTGAAGACAACACCATTTTGGGAACCAAACTACCAGCGCATCGTGGAGACGATTCGTCTTGCAGCCCCATTTTTTGGTGATTTCGTGATTAGAGATGACGTGCCTGACTTCCTGGCGCCGACGACCGTAGAACTGGAATGGACTGAAAGAGGCCGCCCAGACACGCCCTGGAAAGCCCATGTGCTGTCCGATGGCACCTTGCGCTTCATTTGTTTGGCGACATTGTTGTTGCAGCCGCCAGCGTTAATGCCCGACATCATCTTGATTGATGAGCCTGAGTTGGGTTTGCACCCCTACGCCATTAATTTGTTGGCCCAAATGCTCAAACGTGCGGCGGAGACCAAGCAGGTCATTGTGTCAACGCAGTCGGTGGAGTTGCTCAACGCCATGTCGCCTGAAGATGTCGTGGTCGCCGGCCGTGAAAACGGCGCTACAGCCCTCAAGCGACTGGACCCGGCTGACTTGGCCGATTGGCTTGAAGACTATTCTTTGGGCGAACTCTGGAAGCGCAATGTCTTGGGCGGAAGGCCTACACGATGACCAGGATTGTGGTCATTTGCGAAGGGCAAACGGAAGAAACCTTTGTGCGGGATGTACTGGAGCCGCATTTTTCGCCATCCGGCCTGTACTTGGATGCCCAGACAATTGAAACTTCACCCGGGCATCGGGGTGGGGCCTTGAATTACGACCGCGTTCAGCGCCAATTGCGCAATACGCTCAGGCAAAAGTCGGCACCAGTCGTGACGACTTTTTTTGATCTTTACCGATTGGATAAGCGTTTTCCGGGTTTTGACACAGCCATGGCCAAGAGCTCCATGGAAGCAAAAGTCCAAGCATTGAACGCTGCATTAGCTGCTGACATTGTCGCGCTGACTGAATGTGATCCTGCACGGTTTATTCCCCATATCCAGCCGCATGAGTTTGAGGCCTTACTCTTTAGCGATGTGGCGACGCTTACCAGCGTAGAACGGAGTTGGGCTCGTAACACCGTAGAGTTGAGCACGATAAGGCAACAAGCGCAAACGCCTGAACATATCAATGACCAGCCTGAGACGAAGCCTGCGGCACATCTTGAGCGCTTGCTTAAGAGCCCACGATTTAGCAAGGTGGATCATGGCCCCATTGCCGCATCTCGTATGGGCTTGCCGTGCCTAGAGCGGGAGTGCTTGCATTTTGCTGTTTGGTTGCAAAAAATTCGCTCATTGGCAAAGTGATTGACTTTTTACGGGCGACAAGTGCCCTAGCCCGAAAGATAGGTCGAGGAAGTTGTTTGGTATTGGTGGATGAAAGTACCTCTAGCCAACCCAGAATATGCGTAAAAAGCTCTATAAACCATAGCGGTAGGATGCCCCGATAATGGGGGGCTATGTCTTCATCCAAAGTTCTATTCGGCTTTCATGCCCTGGGCGTGCGCCTGAAAACCGCACCCAAGTCCATCATCGAGATTTACTACGAGCCCACGCGGCGCGATGCGCGCATGCGCCAATTTATTGACAAGGTCAATCAGAGCGGTGTGCGCCTGATTGAGGCCGATGGCATTCGCCTAGCCAAGCTGTGCGGCGGGCATGGGCACCAAGGAGTGGCCGCCCGCGTGCAAGAGCTGGCACAGGTGCATTCGCTAGACGAACTGCTAGAAAACCTTGAAGCCGCCAACGCCGCTTTGCCATTGGAGCAGCGCACCCAGCCTTTGATTTTGGTACTAGACGGCGTGACCGACCCCCACAACCTAGGCGCCTGCCTGCGCGTGGCAGATGGGGCCGGTGTGCATGCAGTGATTGCTCCCAAAGACCACGCAGCGGGCATTAACGCCACCGTGGCCAAGGTGGCCAGCGGCGCGGCCGAGACCGTACCCTACTTTATGGTGACCAACTTGGCGCGCACTTTGAATGAGCTCAAAGAGCGCAATATTTGGGTGATTGGTACCAGCGACCAAGCCACGCAAACCATTTACCAAGCCGACTTGAAAGGCCCCGTGGCCTTGGTGTTAGGAGCGGAGGGCGACGGCATGCGCCAGCTCACCGCCAAGACGTGCGATCAACTGGTGAGCATTCCTATGCGCGGTGCGG
>JBIIYT010000407.1:0-2712 GCA_044346675.1 Rhodoferax sp.
CACCTGCGCGCTTAAGGCCTCTACCTGAGCCCGCAGCGCGCTCACCTCTTGGGCACTGGGCACGCCCAGGGTTTGCAGCGCCTTGGCCACGCGCTCTTCAAAAATAGTTTCCAGCTTGCCCAACTGGCCGCTGGCTTTGCTGGACAGGTCGGTCGCCAGCGTGGCAAATTTGCTGGTGGCCTCGGCCTGCGCCTTGGTAAAGGCACCCAAACCGGCTTGCCAGAGTTCCCCCGGGGTGGTGGGGGTGGCGGTATCTTTTTTGGTAGGCATATGAATGGGGCAAGGTTGATTGAAAACACCAATCTACGCCCTGCGCAGGATTTTGTGTAGGGAGCCACTTCTAAGCCCAAATACTGATATGCTTGTTCGGTTTCGAACGGGTTGTTTTGTGCCGCACTTTTTTTGAAGTGATACAGCACTGCGGTAGCCTGCCCGTTCGCCACTTTTTCACCTTCAAGCACCCCATGACCACCCGTCTGCGCAAGCAGCAAGAAGACACCAACTACCGCATTTTGCGGCTATTGGAAGAGAACCCTAACCTCAGCCAGCGCGAACTGGCCAAGGCGCTGGGCTTGAGCTTGGGCGGCTTGAACTACTGCTTGCAGGCCTTGCTGGACAAGGGAGTTGTAAAAATGCACAACTTTCAAAACAGCCAGCGCAAAGCCGCCTACGCGTATTTGCTGACCCCCAGCGGCATAGCCGAAAAAGCTGCGCTTACCGGCCGGTTTTTGAAGCGCAAGATGGAAGAGTATGAGGCGCTTAAGGCAGAAATTGAGTCGCTGCAAACGGAAGCAGCGCAGACCAAGATGGCCGACAACAGCGCCAAGCATGCACCATGACGACGTCGGCCTCCCATTCGCCTGAAATCCGCGCCACCGATATGCCTTGGTACGTGGTGCACACCAAAGCCCGGCAAGAGCAGCCCGCGTGTGACAACTTGGCACGGCAAGGCTACAACGTGTATTTCCCGCGTTTCAAAGTCATCAAGCGCATTCGTGGTCTGCAGCAAGCCGTGCTAGAGCCCTTGTTCCCTCGCTACGTGTTTTTGCAGCCATCGTCTGCAGCCCAGTCGCTGGCGCCCGTTCGCTCCACCTTGGGCGTGGCTACCATGGTGCGCTTTGGCCAAGAGCCCGCGCAGATGCGGGCAGACGTGCTGCAAAACATTCGCAGTTTTGAAGCGCAGCGCAATGCCGCAAAAGATGCAGACATCAACCCCCTGCAACCCGGCCAGCAGGTGCGGGTGGCAGACGGCCCGCTGGCGGGGCTGGAGGGCTTGATCTCTAGCGTCTCGAAGGAGCGCGTGATTGTGCTGATGCAGTTGCTGGGGCTTGACACCGAAGTGCAACTTAGCCGGCACCAGCTCCTGGTAGCGCATTGACCCTCCAGAAATCACTGAAAATACTTTGCCATGACTACTAAAAAAGCACTCATTACCGGCATCACTGGCCAAGACGGCTCCTACCTGGCGGAGTTGCTGCTAGAAAAGGGCTACGAAGTGCATGGCATCAAGCGCCGCGCAAGCTCGTTCAATACGGATCGCATCGACCACATCTACCAAGATCCCCACGTAGACAACTCCCGCTTCAAGCTGCACTATGGCGACCTGAGCGACGGCAGCAACCTCACCCGTATCGTGCAAGAAGTGCAGCCCGACGAGGTATACAACCTGGGCGCGCAAAGCCATGTAGCGGTGAGCTTTGAGAGCCCCGAATACACCGCCGACGTAGACGGCATGGGCACCCTGCGTTTGCTAGAGGCCATCCGTCTTTTGGGCCTAGAGAAGAAAACCCGTTTTTACCAAGCCTCCACCAGCGAGCTATATGGTTTGGTGCAAGAAACCCCACAACGCGAGACCACCCCTTTTTACCCCCGCAGCCCCTACGCCGTGGCCAAGCTTTACGCGTATTGGATTACCGTCAACTACCGCGAAGCCTACGGCATGTACGCCTGCAACGGCATCTTGTTCAATCATGAGAGCCCGCGCCGTGGCGAGACCTTTGTCACCCGTAAAATCACCCGTGGTTTGGCCAATATCGCGCAAGGGCTGGAGCAATGCCTGTATATGGGCAATATGGACGCCCTGCGCGACTGGGGCCATGCCAAAGACTACGTGCGCATGCAGTGGATGATGCTGCAGCAAGACCAGCCGCAAGACTTTGTCATTGCGACCGGGGTGCAATACAGTGTGCGCGATTTCATTTGCAAATCGGCAGCCCGGCTAGGTGTTACCGTGGCATTTGAAGGGCACGGCGAGCAAGAGCTGGCCGTTGTGAAGGCTATTGAAGGCAAGGACGCTCCGGCCTTGAAAGTGGGGCAGGTTATTGTGCGGGTAGACCCACGGTACTTCCGCCCCACCGAAGTGGAAACCTTGCTGGGCGACCCCGCCAAAGCCAAAGCCGAGCTCGGCTGGGTGCCAGAGATCACACTCGATGAAATGGTGGCAGAGATGGTGGCCCACGATTTAGACCAAGCCAAACGCCATGCGCTTTTAAAGACCCATGGTTACGACGTGTCAGTAAGTCATGATGGCTGAAAAGATCTACGTTGCCGGCCACCGCGGCATGGTGGGCAGTGCCATCGTGCGCACGCTGCTGGCCCAAGGTGTGCAGCAAAGCAGCATCGTGACCCGCACGCACGCGGAGCTAGACCTGTGCAACCAGGCTGCAGTGCAAGAATTCTTCGCCACAGAGCGGCCCACCCAAGTCTATTTGG
>JBIIYT010000408.1:0-2710 GCA_044346675.1 Rhodoferax sp.
CAAGCCAATGACGTAGACTTATCCACAAGCGAGTAGTCAGATTTATCTTTAACCAGGTGGCTCAATATTGGAGCGAAATGCTGGCTCAGTTTGTATGCGAAATCAACAGCCCTGCTGCGCGAAGGCGCGGTGATGGGCGCAGTGAGTGCCAGTGCCCAAGCCTTGCAGGGCTGCAGCGTGGAGCCACTGGGGGTGATGCGCTACTGGGCGGTTGCGTCACCCGCATTTGTGGCCATCCACTTTGCCCACGGTGTGCGGGCCAAAGCGCTGCAGACTGCGCCCATGCTCATGTTCAACCGCAAAGACGCGCTACAGGGCCTCTTCTTGCAGAAACTCACCGCCACGCCGGTGCAGCCACCGGTGCATTGGGTGCCCTCCACCCATGCGTTTATGCAAGCAGCGTGTGCAGGTTTGGCGTGGGGCATGGTGCCGCAGCAAATGGCGGCACCTGCCGTGGCTGCTGGAATATTGCAGCACCTAGCCCCAAGGCACCGGCTGGATGTGCCGCTGTACTGGCACCGCTGGCGCTTGGGCTCCCACGCCTTAGATACCCTTTCTGGCATGGTGCGGCAGGCGGCGGCACATGCTTTAGGCTAGCCCTACCCATCGATGTAATACCAACGCCCCGATTCACGCACAAAGCGACTGGTCTCATGCATACGCTGCGCGCCATTGGCATCGCGGCTGCGGGCTACAAACTCCACCACACCCGCGTCGCCAGACTCTGCCGCGTGGCGCACCTCCAGCCCCAGCCACTTCACAGGCGCTAGCTCCAAGTCACCAGGGGCAGTGCTAGCGTGCCAAGTGTCTAGCAAATACTGCAACTCGCCCAGCACATAGGCGCTGTAGCGCGAGCGCATGAGCGCCTCAGGGCTCGGCGCGTACTGGCCTTCGCTAAAACCCCGGTGCCATACGCCGCAGCACTGCATATAAGGCACATCGCTCCCGCAAGGGCATGGGGTACGGTCAGAGGGTATAGTTTTTTTCATGCTGAGAGTGACAGTTCTGCTATGTCGGATATTTACAAGCCACGTAGATCATCTTGCTACTACAGTGCGGGTTTCCACAACCTTGCGTTGAAAGGCATACTGTGAAACCCGCTACATTGTCGCCCTGCATCACTACCCATCAGGTAGAAACATCGCGTGATTTTTATGTCCGGTATTTTGATGCCAAAGTCGTTTTCGATTGTGGGTGGTATGTCAGCTTGGAGTTTGGTGCAAAAAATGCGTCACTGCAGTTCATGGCACCTCAGGCCAATCAAGTGGCATGCAATCCTGCGGGGTTGACTTATAACTTTTGTGTGAACGATGTGAACGCTGAGCACCAGACCCTTATAGCTAGGGGTGTGACGATAACTCTACCTATCGCAGATCACCCGTGGGGTGACCGCGGCTTTCCTGTAACAGACCCCAACGGCATCACGCTTTACATTTATGCAGAGCGCGAACCCAGTGCAGAATTTGCCGCGTATCGCAAGGAGTAAGCATGACAGACCCTAGGGTTACACAGCTATTGGCTGACATCGCACAGGCACACCCCGCACACCACCAGCTTATGCAAGCGATGCGCAAATCGATTTTGAAGTTGGGCAACGATGTGCGTGAGGAAGTGAAGTACGGCGGAATACTCTTTGCCTGTGAGCAGCCTTTTTGTGGGCTGTTTGCCTACACCCAGCACGTGACACTGGAACTGGGTGAAGGAGCTCACTTGCCCGATGACTTTCAAGTGTTGGAGGGTAAAGGCAAGCAACGCAGACACATCAAACTGCTGAGCCCTGCAGATATTCAGAGCAAGCATGTGGATCACTATCTGGCACTAGCCGTAGCCCGAGGCCGCCAGAGCGCCAAGTAACTGCGGTTGCGCCATGACCGCACTAGGTGCCGCACCCAGCCAGCGTTTGAACTCATGTGCCATGTGCGCCTGGTCTGTGTAGCCATGGGCAGCAGCACAGTCTGCGAGCGTTGGTAAGCGGTGCAGATCCAGCGCAGCACGGCGAACCCGTGCCAAGCGCTTCCAATAGGTGGGCGACCGCCCTGTGCACACCTGCACCAAACGCTGCAAGGTACGCTCAGACACACCCAGCTGCTGTGCTGCAATAGCCACCGTAGCGTGTTGGGCCAAGCTGGCTAATGCGTCAATCAATCGCTCGTCTTGTCGCATGCAATCGAGCAATAAGGGCAAGGCATCCTGCGGGTCAGGTACGGGCACGGCTTCCAACAAGGCAAAGAGCTGCACTTCATCCAGCATGGTGCCGGCTTGCATGCGAAAGCCACAATAGCGCTCGCCTACTGTGCCGGGCACGGTGTAAGTGCTATCGGCCAAAGGAGTCACAAACCAACGGGGCTTTTGGCCGGGCAGCGCATGCCAAATCAAATCGCGGCAGCCATCAGGCGGCACCACCGTGCTTTGGGCAGTGACAGAGGTGTGTTGCCAAACATCAACGGCAAGAGAGTCTTGTTGCATGTCGGGTTTATACAAGAAGCGGTGCCTAGTCTAGGCCAATGCACACTTATGCAGCTACAGTTAGCTTATTTACCCGCTCCAAACGACCTGCACTCCATGAACTTCACCGAACTCGACGACGACTCCGAACACAGCACCCACAGTGCAGCGCAGCGCGGGCGGGCAGCATCGCGCAGCACCTGGGTGAGTGTGGTGGTCAATGTGGTGATGGCCACCACGCAAATTGTGGTGGGGGTGTTGGCCA
>JBIIYT010000409.1:0-2698 GCA_044346675.1 Rhodoferax sp.
CACCCCAATCACGTCGCCTATGGCAAAGGCCTCTAGCTGGTCGTGCGTCACTAAGAGCGCGGTGGCACCCGCGGCTTTCAAAATGCCACGCACCTCAACGGCCAAGCGCTCGCGCAAATCCACGTCTAGGTTGGAAAACGGCTCATCCAATAGCAACAGCTGCGGGCGTGGTGCCAGTGCGCGCGCCAGCGCCACACGCTGCTGCTGCCCGCCTGACAGTTCATGCGGCATGCGCCTGCGCGCATCCATCAGGCCCACCAGCTCCAGCACCTCGGCCACGCGCGCGCGCCGCTCGGACGTGGGCCAGTCCCAAATGCCAAAGGCAACGTTGCGCCCCACGTCCAGGTGCGGAAACAGCGCGTAGTCTTGAAACACCATGCCAATGCGCCGCGCCTCGGGCGCTATGGCTTGGGTTGTGCTGCTCACGGTTTGCCCGGCTAGCACCACCGCGCCGCCGCTAAGCGCTTGCAGCCCCGCCACAGCGCGCAGCAGCGTGGTCTTGCCGCAGCCCGACGGGCCAATCAGCACGCCTATTTGCCCGGCCTTTAGGGCAAAGCTCACGTTGGCCACCGCAGGGGCGGCGCGCCCGGAGTAGTGCACGCTAAGGCTTTGTAAATCAAGGTACATGGGCTAATTCTAATTAATTACAATTCTCATTTGCAATAGGCCTGCACTTAGGTCCGAACATTTGCCCACTAGCTGCCTGTATTCCTCATCCTTCATGCGTTTTTTACAACTTCCTTTGCTGCTGATTGCGGGTTTGGTGCTGCTGCCCATCTTGGCAGTATTGGGTGCGGTGCTGCAGTGGAACCCGGTGAGCGCGCAAATACTGCAAGAGATGGTCGCCACCGTGCTGCCGCGCTATGCATTCACCTCCATTGCGCTGTGCGTATTGGTGGGATTGGGCGTGGGCTTGGTAGGCACGGCCACGGCAGCGGCGGTGGCATTGTTTGACTTTGCCGGGCGGCGCGTGTTGCAGTGGGCGCTGCTGCTGCCGCTTGCCATGCCAGCCTATGTGGTGGCGTATGCATATACCGACTTTTTGCAGTACAGCGGCCCGGCACAAACGGCGCTGCGCGCAGCCACGGGGCTGGATGGCCGCATGCTGCCAGAGGTGCGTAGCCTGGGCGGCGCGGTGCTAGTGTTTGTGTTCACCCTGTACCCCTATGTGTACTTGCTGGCCCGCGCTGCCTTGGCCGAGCGCGCCGCGCACCTGATGGAGGCCGCGCGCATGCTGGGTGCGCCGCTGGGCCGGCGCATTCGCACCGTGGCGCTGCCGTTGGCGCGCCCGGCAGTGGCGGCGGGCGTGGCGCTGGCGCTGATGGAAACGCTGGCCGACTTTGGTGTGTCCAGCTACTTTGGCATTCAGACCTTTACCGCCGGTATTTACAAAGCCTGGCTGTCTATGGACAACCGCGTGGCCGCAGCGCAGCTGGCCTGCGTGTTGCTGTTGATAGTAGGGGTGCTGCTTGCCGTAGAGCGGCGCGCCCAAGCGCAACGCCGCTTTGCCGCCACCCAAGGCGCGCGTGCGGGCAGTGCCGAGGCGCGGCGTGTGGTGCTCACTGGCGCGCGCCAAGTGCAGGCGCAGCTCATTTGTGCCTTGCCGGTGTTGCTGGGTTTTGTGTTACCCGTGATGTTTATGCTGCGCCCCTTGTGGCTAGGTTGGCAATCGGAAGACGCGCCCTTGCCTTGGGCCAGCTTTGGGCAGTGGGCGTTCAATAGTTTGAAGCTGGGCGCGTTTGGGGCGGCGCTGGCAGTGGCGTTTGCGCTGGTGTTGGCCTTTGCCGCGCGCACCGCCCGGGGCCGCGCAGCGCGCTTTGCACGAGCCGTGCAGCAAGTGGCGGGGCTGGGCTACGCAGTGCCGGGCGCGGTCGTTGTGGTGGGCTTGCTCATACCTGTGGGCTGGCTGCAAGCCGCGCAGCCCAGCTGGGGCGTGGGCTACGTGCTCACCGCCACGGTGGTGGGTGTGCTGTGGGCCTATGTGGTGCGCTTTTGCGCGGTGGCGCTGCAAAGCGTGCAAAGCGGCTACAGCCGCATACCCACATCGCTAGACGACCAGGCGCGCATGCTGGGCGTGACCGGCTTTGCACTGGCGCGCCGCGTGCATTGGCCGCTGCTGCGCCGCTCCACCGTGGTGGCGGGCCTGCTGGTGTTTGTAGACGTGATGAAAGAGCTGCCCGCCACGCTGGTGCTGCGCCCCTTTAACTACGACACGCTGGCGGTCATGGCCTACCAACTGGCGCGTGATGAACGTTTGGGTGAGGCGGCACTGCCGTCGCTGGCGCTGGTATTGGTGGGGTTGATTCCGGTGGTGTTGCTTAGTCGGTCGTTGGATGACTCTAGCGAGAACGCTGTGACACAAAAATGACGATGGGTTGTGAGTATCACAACCTAAAGCAAAGCAGTTCCCCGTGCTGTGGATTAGGTGAGGTCAATGGCCTTAAGCTTTGTAGCTACGTTTATGCGAGCGGAGGGCGGTAACGCGCCTAGGCCCATGAGTCGATCCTCTATAGAGCAAAGGTGCCGGGCGATGAACTCAGCCGATTCGTTACGAGCGAGCATGGTGTAAATCTGACCAATGTATGAGTCGTACTCATCACGCGGCCACTCAGGATCATTCATCACCCCAATTGGATCCCAGTCCTGAATAAAAACTTGCCGAATGGCTTCGGTAATCTGCTTAGTGTGTTTTTCGCTT
>JBIIYT010000410.1:0-2693 GCA_044346675.1 Rhodoferax sp.
TTTTTGTGCCCGGTACTGGGCCCGCAGGGCCTGCATGTCTGGCATGGGGTAGGGTGCTTGGTGTGCGCCTAAGCGGTCACAAAAGCTGGCGGCGGTGGGCTGCCCGCAGAGAGCGTGAGCACCTCGTAGCCGGTGGGGGTGACCAGCACGGTGTGCTCCCACTGCGCCGACAAAGAGCGGTCTTTGGTCACAATAGTCCAGCCGTCTTTCTCGGGTCCGTTTTTAATGTCTTTGCCTCCGGCGTTAATCATGGGCTCTATGGTGAAAGTCATGCCTTCCACCAGTTTCTCTAGCGTGCCGGGGCGGCCATAGTGCAGCACCTGCGGCTCTTCATGAAACACCTGACCAATGCCGTGGCCACAAAACTCGCGCACCACGCTAAAGCCGTGCCCTTCGGCAAACTTTTGAATGGCGTGGCCAATGTCGCCCAAGTGGATACCTGGGCGCACCATCACAATGCCTTGCCACATGGCTTCATACGTAATGGCTGCCAGGCGCTTGGCGGCAATAGATACATCGCCCACCATAAACATGCGGCTGGTGTCGCCATGCCAGCTGTCTTTGATGACGGTCACGTCAATGTTGACCACATCGCCTTTTTTGAGCTGCTTGTCATTGGGTATGCCGTGGCACACCTGGTGGTTCACCGAAGTGCAAATGGACTTGGGGTAGGGTGTATTGCCCCCGCCCGTGTAGTTCAGCGGAGCGGGTATGGCGCCCTGCACTTGGGTGATGTAGTCGTGGGCCAACTTGTCAAGCTCGTTGGTGGTAACGCCGGGTTGGACGAAGGGGGTTAAATAATCCAGTACCTCCGAGGCCAGCCGCCCCGCCACGCGCATGCCCGCTATGCCTTGGGCGTCTTTGTAAGTGATAGTCATGGCGGCGATTATCCCATTGGGGGAGGGCTGTCGTGGGGGAGCGCAAAATAGGCATTGCTAATCTCGCCACAGCACTAATGCAAGTCGTCAGTGGGCAGATGCCGCGCTAGATCCATACTGTCGTGCAAAATTCGTAGAACATCGATGACCGCGCTGCCTTGCACATGGCCTGCTTGGAACATCACAAAGTGTCTTCCCTTGCGGCCCTTTCTGGCAACATGAAGGGTGTACAAGTTGGGGCCAATTTCACCGCGTGCCTTGACACCCAAAGCGCTGGGGCCAGCGCACAAGTCCTCAAGGGCGTTGGACAATGTTTCTGCATAGGTGCGCGCCTGCTCAGAGCCAAACTGATCTACTGTCCACTGCAGTATGTCTTGGTAGTCTTCCAGCGCTGTTGCTGCAAGGCGTACACGCCAACCGTTGGTAGCCACTACGCACCGAGCACTTTGGCGGTCACTGCTGATAACTGTTGTTTCAAATCGGCAGGGGAGTCAAAGCTGGCATAGGCCCCAGCCTGGATGTCAGCGATGCCAATGCGTGCGGCCTCTTTTAGTGCAGCAAGTCGCTGCTGGTCTTCGGTCTCGCGCCGCTCGATCAAGCGCAAGCCTTCTCGCAACACTTCGCTGGCGTTTTGGTAGCGACCAGACGTTACTAAGTCATCCACAAAGTGCGCTTGATGGTCGGTGAGAACCACATTTTTAGTGGGCATGATGAACTTTCTGTGGGAGATGTGAATGGCATATTATGCCAATTAAGGGCGGGAGTGGCTCCCAAACACCAATCAAGGCATGGTTTGCAGCCGCCGGGCGATCTCGGTAGCCGCTTTGCCGGGGTGCTCTTGCAGTAGGGCGGGCCACAGTGCGCGCGCCTTGAGCCGGGTTTCCCGCACCACGCGGCGCATTTGGTTAAAGCGCAAAATGCCTGCCTTTTGGGCCAAGGCTTGGGCCTCATCCTCGCCCCAGTGCCGCAGCGACGCATCCATTTGGCGGTTTTGGGCCAATGCCAAGGGGTTGTCGGCATCAAAATAGGCGCTCACGCACACCATGTCGTAAGCGGGTGCCAGGCTGGGGTGGCGGCCATCGGTGTAGAGCAGGGCCCAGTTTTTGGTGTGGGCATCGGTGTTGCCCATCAGGGCAAAGGCCGTCCAGCGCCTAAACACTTCTTCCAAATCTGCAATGCCGCTAGCAGGCGATGTTTTTAGTACGCTGAGCAAGCTCACCATGGCCTGGGGCAAGTCTTTGTATTTGCTGCGGCTGTCCACCCCCAGCGCCTGGGCCAGCTCTTCAAAGTGCACGCGCTGCACGGTGCCATCTGCCCCGCGCACCCTGTCAAAACGGGGCACATGCAAATAGTGGCTAAACGCTTCCACCACCTGCGCGGGCAGGTCTAGCTCACTCACTGGGCGGGCGGTGGCGTTGGCGGTGTGTATGCCCACCGCTTGGGCTAGCCGGTAGCACAGGGCTTCGTTGTGTACCAGGTCGGGGTACTTGGTGGAGGACAGCTTGGCAATGATGTCGCCGCCTTGCGTGCCGCTGCGAATCACATAGCGGTGCCCATCTTGCAACATCGAAAACTTGGTCACATAGCCACCAATAGAGAAGCCGTCATCCATGGGCGATGCCACGGCGGATGCCTCTAGCGGCTCCAGCCCCCGGGTGTAGTGCAGCGCCAGCACCTCTTGCGGTGGGTCATAGCCGGGCACCACCTCTAGCGCGCCAATCAGGTCATGGCCTGCAGCGGCCAGTAGCTCAAACTCATCGTCGGCAGACACCCCGCGCCGCTCGGCCAAGCGCTCGCGGTTGTGGCCTTCGGGCA
>JBIIYT010000411.1:0-2688 GCA_044346675.1 Rhodoferax sp.
TGGGTAGAGCCCCAGAGCCATAGAAGTCTTTAAGTGACTTGCGATCCAGATTGCTGGTGATGTAGTACACCCCCAGCGGCGTGCGTTGGTCGCCTTCGGCATTTTTGGCAATGCCCGCTTTTCCGACAGAAATATAGTAGTCTGAAACCAGAATTAAACCAGCGGGCGTGTTTTCAAACAAGTAAAGTCGGGACTTGGAGGCGTCTACCGCTATGGCGTGGCGGGATCGCTGTGATAGCGCTAGAAACTGCGATGGCACAGTGCCCACAGGTGGGCGATCACGCAAGGCTTTGATTCTGCGCAGTGATTCCTCTCTGAGCTCAGCCAAACTGGTGCCACCGGGGCGAATCATCGTCTCGGGCACATCACCAAACGCTTTGACTGGTCGGGTGCGCGCGGCTAGTAAATCACCATAGACCAGTTGTGCGAGCTGGAAGTTCGGGAGGTCTTCTACCAGCTGGCTTGCCTTGGCAAGGGCTTCACGGTTTTGAGCTTTGCCAATGAGTGTGTAGATTTCAATCAGACGTGCTTCCGCCAGTCCATTGGCATACTTCGTTTGGACAGGCGGCGACCTGAGCGGTTCAATTTTTGCCCCACGGTCACGTGTATTGGGGTACACCGCGCTTGCCGCGAGCAGGAGCGCGACCAGCAAAACTGATTGGGAGGGAAAGTGCATGTCGAGGTGTCAGCGAATATCTGCCGGAGTTAGCTTCCGGTGGACTCCCTGACAATCTGCCAGCGTTCCCCATTTTTGGTGAGTTCTAAAGTCTTCTGGCTGGAGACCGCCAGTCCATTGGCCCTGTAGCCTTGGCGAAACTTGGCAGTCGCTTTGTTGCCGTCAACCTTCACATTGAGATTTTCGATCTTGATGCTGATTTGGGCCTTGCTGCTGATACGCAAGCGCCGCTCGTCTTCCCATGCATTGCGGCTCATGGTACCTGGAGGATCAAACTCTTTACCGTAGCTGGCCAGGTAGGCTTTGACATCTTTGGCCGCCCACGCACTGGCCCAAGCGCGTACCGTAGCCTCCACCTCTTTTGTGCCGGTAGATGATCCACCTGAGCTTGTAGCAGGGCTTGCCGTAGGGGCTTCAGTCGTCGCAGGAGTGGGCGTGGTTGCCAACGCTGGAGCGGGCGGCTTGCTGATGGCAGGTGGAGTTGGAGGCACAGGAGCGCTAACTGCTGCAGTGACGGTCGCCGGCGCTGCGGGGGTGGGCGTTTTGGCTAGGTTAGGGCCAGGCAAGGTAGGAGGAGGCTTTGACGCCAAGCTGGGTTTGGTGCCTGGCGCTGACTGTGCATTGAGTGTGGGTGCGGTCCCAGCGCCGCGTGTCGATTGCGCCGAAGTGGCTGAGTTCACACTGAAGAGTTCGCGAATCAAAGCCAGTTTCGGTGCAACAGCGGGGTTGCCTGAGTCAAGTTGCAGTGCTTTGTTGTAAGCCTGACTGGCTAGCTTGGCATACACATCGCCTAAGTTCTCATGCGCAGTGGCATAACTTGGGTTGGTGCGTATGGCCATTTCTAGTGCCACGCGTGCCTTATCAAACTGGTTTTGACCCGCGTACAAAACCGCTAAATTGTTGTACGGTTCAGGTAGTTCGGGATAGTCTTCGGTCAGACGAGTAAAGCTCGCGATGGCTTCCATGGGCTTGCCGCTGTCACGCTGGATAACCCCTTTGAGAAAGCGCAACTGGGGGTCTTTGGGTTTGGCCGCTAGATATTGGTCAGCTTTGGCCATGGCTTCAGGCAGCTTGCCAGCACGCATGAGCTGAGAGACTTCAGAATATTCGTCTGCGTGGGCATGGGCACACAGTACGGTTGCCGCCAATGTAAGAAGACGCAATGGGCGAAATACGTGGGAGTAGGCAGACTTCATACAGCTTTGAGTTTCTCGCTTGTTGAACGGGCCCTGTGGGCGGGGCTTTATACTGCGCCTGATTGTAGCTGAGGGGTTTGCTGACTTCCCTCAGCAAATTACCGAACTTACCCTAATTGGACATGGTGCATGTGGTGCTTGGGCACCATGGATTGCGTCTACCCAGATTGGCCTTGAAGAACCCATGAGTTTGCGCATATACAACACGCTGTCGCGTGCTACTGAACCATTTTTGCCGTCTGAGCCCGGCCATGTGCGGATGTACGTCTGCGGTATGACCATTTATGACCTCTGCCATATTGGGCACGCGCGGATGATGATGGCGTTTGATGTGGTGCAGCGCTGGCTCAAAAGTAGTGGTTATCGGGTGACGTATGTACGCAATATCACCGATATTGACGACAAGATCATCAAACGCGCGCTAGAGCGCGGAATCACCATTCGCGCGCTCACCGACGAAATGATCGCGGCAATGCACGCGGATATTGGTCTGCTGCATATTGAGCCACCTACGTTGGAGCCGCGCGCCACAGAATATGTACCCCAGATGCTGAGCTTGATTGCCCAGCTTGAATCGAAGGGGCTTGCTTACAAGTCATCCAGCGGAGATGTGAATTTTGCAGTGCGCAAGTTTGCGGGCTATGGAAAATTGTCGGGTAAGTCTGTGGATGAGTTGCGCGCGGGGGAGCGTGTGGCGGTGGCAGATGGCAAGGACGACCCGCTCGACTTTGTACTTTGGAAAGCGGCCAAGCCTAGCGAACCAGCCGATGCCAAGTGGGACGGCAAGACCCAGGGCGCTGACTACGGCGTGGGCCG
>JBIIYT010000412.1:0-2684 GCA_044346675.1 Rhodoferax sp.
CATCTGGAAGGGGTGCCGGAAATTGGTTTAATTCCGCAAGCCGCTGCCTGCGAATCATCCACCCATTTGTTTCAGATTCGGGTAGAAAACAGGGATACGATGATGCTGGCGCTGAACAAAAATGATATCTATCCCGGTGTGCACTACCGCGACAACACCGAGTACCGCATGTATAGCTACGCGCGAGGCAGTTGCCCCAAGGCGGCACAGGCCAGTGCCGAAGTCATTTCGCTGCCCATGCATATGGATATGACGGCAAGCGATGTTCGCTTGATTTGCGACACACTGAAATCGGTACTCAAACAAACACGTGCATGAAGAAGACCCTACCCAACTTGGTGACGCAAGGCATTTGCCTGCGACCATTGGGTCTTGACGATCTGCCGCTTACCCTTGCTTGGAGGAATCGTGATGAGGCGCGCATATGGTTTAAAAACTCTGCGATTATTTCAACCGAAATGCACCACGCTTGGTTTGAGGGCTACGAACGCAAGAACTCGGATTACGTCTTCATCATTGAAGCCGGAGCAACGCCGGTCGGGCAAGCGTCGGTCTACAACATCGACATGCGCACGGGCAGCGCGGAGGTCGGTCGATTCTTGGCTGCCCCCGAGCACCGCGGCAAAGGTTACGTCAATGCCGCCTGCGCCGCACTGCTGACGCTGTGCAAGGACTACCTCCACCTGGATCAACTTTATCTGGAGGTGTTTTCAAACAACCTTCGGGCCATTCGTCTTTACGAACACCATGGGTTTTTAATAACCCAGCGCCAAGATAATCTGCTTCGAATGGAACGCAAGCTATAACCGGCTCAGGTCAGAATGCCCAATTTTCACCCATGAAAAAATCGCTCCACCGCACAAGTTTTGACGAATTAATGCCTGCCGCTGAGCAGCTATTGCAGTCTGGCGCGGTTGATCAGGTGGTGGTGCTGTACCGTGACTGGATTCGGTACAACCCAAAATCACCTAGCCTCTTCGCCGCGTATTTCAATCTGGGTTTTTACCTGACCCAGCTCGGAAATTTCGAAGCTGCCTTTGCGGCCTACCAAGCCGTGCTGCGTTACAAACCCAACTTCTTCCATGCCCAGCTGAATGGGGGTGTTGTGCTGGAAAAACTGGGACGATGGGACCAAGCCGCCGCATTGTGGCGCTCAGCCACCAAAAATGAACAGAATGCAGGTGGCGTTGAAAACTTGCTCATGGCCTATAACAATTTAGGTCGCTTGCTCGACGACATCAAACAATGGCCCGAAGCATTGCAAGTATTCACCCGCAGTCTAGAGCTGGAGCCGACACAAGACAAAGTTTTGTACCACTGGATTCGATTACGCCAGCGCATATGTGCCTGGCCCATCTATGCCCCCTTACCCCGCATTAGCGCTGAATCCATGGTGGCCAAAAACTCTGCCATTGCCATGCTAAGCATTAGCGATGACCCTGCGCTGCAACGCCAAGCGGCCCAGTTCAATGTCAACCTCACCTTTCATGTCAACCCCCCGCCACCGCGCTTATCGCCTGCTGCGGGTTACCAGCACCAGCGTGTGCGGGTGGGTTACCTTTCATCCAACTTCAACTTTCACCCCGTATCGCTGATCGCGGTGGAGCTGTTTGAGTTGCACGACCGATCCCGTTTCGAGGTATTTGGGTTTAGTTGGACCCCTGAGGACGGTAGCCCCATGCTTTCGCGCGTGCGCGGCGCAATGGACCACTACATTCCCATTGGACACCTCAATGATGAGCAGGCTGCGCAGCTCATCGCGGCGCACGAAATTGACATCTTGATTGACTTGCAAGGCCTGACCACGGGTTCCCGAGCTGGCATACTGATCCACCGGCCGGCTCCTTTCCAAATCAACTATCTTGGCCACGTGGGCACCACCTGCATTCCAGGTGTGGACTACATCCTTGCTGACCACTATGTCATTCCCCAAGAGGAGCGCCCGCATTACTCGGAAGAAGTGCTGTATTTGCCCGACTGCCTGCAAACCAGTGATAGCAAGCGCCCCCATCCCATGGTGGCCAAATCAGAACGCCATCGCTACGGCTTGCCAAACGATGTCTTTGTCTTTTGCACCTTCAACAACACGAACAAATTTACGCCAGAAACATTTGCATGTTGGATGCACATCTTGCAGCGCGTTCCTGAAAGCGTGCTGTGGCTATTGGCAGACAACCCCATGGCGCAAGCCCATCTGCAGCAATATGCCCGTGATCAGGGTGTCGATCCCGCGCGCCTCATATTTGCCGAGCGCGTGGATTACCACGATTTCCTTGGCCGCTTCGGCGTGGCCGATTTATTCTTGGATACGTTTCCCTGCACGGGTGGAACTACCATCAACGATGCGCTGTGGATGGATCTGCCGATCGTGACCCGGGCAGGCCGGAGCTTTGCGTCACGACTTTCCGGGAGTATTTTGAGCGCCTTGGGGCTGTGCGACTACATCACGGATTCGTTCGCTTCTTATCAAGATTTGGCCGTACGCTTGGCACAAGAGCCAGACGCATTGCAAGCCTACCGGGAAAGACTCATTCAGAACAAGATTTCGAATGCGCTGTTTGACATGCCCCGACTGGCCCACCAGATCGAGGATGTATTTGAAAACCTGGTTCGCAATACGGCGCTCACAGGACCCAATCCACCCAGCATCAATGGGGTCAAGTAAGCCGTTGTGCATTGGTCGC